>NZ_JBEZKJ010000015.1:0-129534 GCF_040651675.1 Streptomyces sp. NPDC048415
AGTATTATCCGGTATTAGACCCCGTTTCCAGGGCTTGTCCCAGAGTGAAGGGCAGATTGCCCACGTGTTACTCACCCGTTCGCCACTAATCCACCCCGAAGGGCTTCATCGTTCGACTTGCATGTGTTAAGCACGCCGCCAGCGTTCGTCCTGAGCCAGGATCAAACTCTCCGTGAATGTTTTCCCGTAATCGGGACGACACCACGAGAGCGGAACCCCCCGAGGAATAATCGGAAGGTTCACAGCGTCCTCGCTGTGCGCCTGCCAGGCAGAACCCGGCAGGACTTTTTCAAAGGAACCTCGCCCCAGCCGATCGGCCGGAGACGGGGTATCAACATATCTGGCGTTGATTTTTGGCACGCTGTTGAGTTCTCAAGGAACGGACGCTTCCTTTGTACTCACCCGAGAGACTCTCTCAGGCTTTCCTCCGGGCGCTTCCCTTCGGTCTTGCGTTTCCGACTCTATCAGACTCTTTCGTGTCCGATTTCCTCGGCGCTTTCCAGGTTTCCGCTTTCGCGTTTCCCTTTCCGGCGGTTCCGACTTTATCAGAAGTTTTCGGCCGGACTAACCGGCGGTCATTTCTGAATCATCGGGAGGGGCTTCTCCGAAATCGATGAATCATCGACCGTTTCAGGAAGCAGACAGACGCTAACCGCTGCCACCGGAGCTTGTCCAGTTCTAGGCAACTGTTCGAATCTACCTCCCCACTCGCTCCGTGTCAACGGCTCCCGTGGGGCGAAGAGGAGACTAGCAGGTCAGCAGACCCGCACGCACATCAGGCAGCAGTCGGAAGAGTGGCGCTGCGCTCCGACTCGTCGACGTCACCCGTGTCGCCGGCCCGTGCCGCGCGTCCGCCGAGGACATAGACGTACGCGAGGAAGGCCAGTTCGGCCGTGATTCCGATGCCTATACGGGTCCAGGTGGGAAGGCCGGACGGCGTGACGAAGCCTTCGATGGCGCCTGAGACGAAGAGGATGATGGCCAGGCCTATCGCCATGCCCAGGGCGGCTCGGCCCTCTTCGGCGAGGGCGGTGCGACGGGAGCGGGGGCCCGGGTCGATGACGGTCCAGCCGAGTCGCAGACCTGTGCCCGCGGCGACGAAGACGGCGGTCAGCTCGAGAAGGCCATGCGGGAGAACGAGTCCCAAGAAGGTGTCGAGACGACCGGCCGAGGACATCAGACCGATGCCGACCCCCAGGTTGAGCATGTTCTGAAAGAGGATCCAGAGGACCGGGATGCCCAGGAAGACACCCAGGACCAGGCACATCGCGGCGGCCTGGGCGTTGTTCGTCCACACCTGGGCCGCGAAAGAGGTGGCGGGGTGACTGGAGTAGTACGTCTCGTACTGGCCGCCCGGGCGGGTCAGGTCGCGCAGTTCGCTGGGGGCCGCGATCGAGGACTGGACCTCGGGATGGGTACCGATCCACCACCCCATGAGGGCCGCTATCGCGGTGGAGAGGAGCGCTGTGGGGACCCACCAGTGGCGCGAGCGGTAGACCGCCGCCGGGAAACCGTGCGTCAGGAAGCGGGTGACATCGCGCCACGAGGCGCGGCGGCTGCCTGTCACCGCACTACGCGCGCGTGCCACGAGCTGGCTGAGGCGACCGGTCAGCTGAGGGTCCGGGGCGCTCGACTGGATCAGCGAGAGGTGGGTGGCCGTGCGTTGATAGAGGGCGACGAGTTCGTCGGCTTCGGCTCCGTTGAGGCGGCGCTGGCGGCGCAGCAGGGCGTCGAGCCTGTCCCACTCTGCGCGGTGGGCGGACACGAAGACATCGAGGTCCATCGGGTCGGCTGCTCCTCGGCTGCTCGTCGTGAGTGTCAGCTTGTCGTACTGCGGCGCGATGTGCGCTCAGCTTGGCAGACTGGCCCTCCTCGGGGCAGGCAGGGGAAGGACAACGAGCGTGAGTGAGCTAGTGACGGGCGAGGCGGTGGCGCTGGAGCTGCGCCCCGCGAAGCTGCCGAGCCGGGCGCTGGCCGTCTTGCTCGACCTGGCCGTGGCCATCGCCGTCTACGTCATCGTGACCATCGTTCTGATCGCTTCGACGGCCGGCCTGGATGACGCGGCACAGCTCGCGGTCTCGATCGCGAGCTTCCTTCTGGTGCTCGTGGGCGGACCGATCGCGGTGGAGACCCTCAGCCACGGCCGTTCGCTGGGGAAACTTGCGTGCGGGCTGCGGGTGGTGCGGGACGACGGGGGACCCATCCGGTTCCGGCATGCGCTGGTGCGCGGAGCCGTGGGTGTGGTCGAGATTCTGATGACGTTCGGGATCATCGCGTGCATCGCCTCGCTGGTGTCGGCGCGGGGGCGACGGCTCGGTGACGTCTTCGCCGGGACTCTCGTCGTTCGGGAACGGATTCCGGTGGGGCGGATGCCGTATGTCCCTCCGCCGCCGCATTGGCTCGCCGGGCGGTTCTCCGAGCTCGATCTGTCGGCGGTTCCGGACGGGTTGTGGCTGGCCGTCCGCCAGTACCTGACGCGGATGCAGCAGCTGGATCCCCAGGTCGGTGGTGCGATGGCGGAGCGGCTCGCCTTGGACCTCGTTGCCAGTACAGGCGCTCCGGCGCCGCAGGGGGTTCCGCCGGCCGCGTATTTGGCGGCCGTGGTGCAGGAACGGCAGGCCCGCGAGGTTCGGCGGGCGGTCGGGAGCGGGGCAGTCGGGAGCGGGCCGGTCGGGAGCGGGACGGTCGGGAGCGGGACGGTCGGGAGCGGGACGGTCGGGATCAATCAGCCGGACCCGGCCGGGTACGGCACGGTCGCGGGGGCGGGAGCGATGGGCCACGCGGAGCAGCCACGTCCCCACTCGCAGCCACACCCGTACGCGTCAGGTTCACCGGCTCCGTCAGCAAATCCGGGAACGGCGTCAGAGCAGCCAGGGCAACCGACCGGTCCGCAGGCTGATCAGGCCGGCCGGGCCGCTCGCCCAGCGACCGGCTTCGTGCCGCCCGCCTGAGAAGCCATCCGGGTCGGGTCAGGCGAACACCGACGGCGGTGATTCGAGGTGTTCCAGCTCGATGCCGGGCGCCGCGAGTACGACGTCGCCGGAGATGTGCACGGCGTGCTGCTCCCCCGTGTCCAGGGCTGTGACCTGGTATTCGTCCACGGTCAGGGGGCCGTTGTCAGTGGCGTGTGTTTCTCTTTGGATCAAGGCCCAGGACTGGTCGAGGGTGCGCGGGGCGAGGACCGGGTCGGTGAAGGCGACGAGGCGTACGCGGGTCGCGGAGGCTGAGGGGGTGAGGCGAAGGAGACGGGCGGTGGCGACGAGAAACGCGGGAGAGGTCCCGGTGAAGGCGTGGGCGGCGACATTGCCTTCGGTGGCCTCTGTGCCGGTGGGGTCGGTGCGGACCCAGGTCACTCCGTCGAGCGCGGCCCCGCGGACCTGCCAGCTGGAGGCGTGCAGTTCGAGACGGATGGGGCGGCCGCGTGCGTCGAGGGCGAGGTCGACGGAGCCGCTGTGGTCACCGGAGGGGGTGGTGAGTTGGGAGACGTAGCGCCAGCCAGAGGGGCCGGGCGCGCAGTGGAAGTGTTCTTCAGCGAGGGGGGTGTGATCGTGCGGATCATGGAGCGAATAACGGCCGCGTGGCATGGGCGTTCAGGTCCTCATCGGGGACAGGCCCCCGCCGGGACGGCGAGGGCCTGCTGACATCCGTACGCCGAGCGGTGGTACCGCTGCTCGGCGGGGGTGCTCAGTAGCGGTAGTGGTCCGACTTGTAGGGGCCTTCGACCTCTACGCCGATGTACGAGGCCTGCTCGGGGCGCAGCGTCGTGAGCTTCACGCCGAGCGCGTCGAGGTGGAGGCGGGCGACCTTCTCATCCAGGTGCTTGGGCAGCACATAGACGTCGATCGGGTACTCCTCCGGCTTGGTGAACAGCTCGATCTGGGCCAGGGTCTGGTCCGCGAAGCTGTTGGACATCACGAACGACGGGTGACCGGTCGCGTTGCCCAGGTTCAGCAGACGGCCCTCGGACAGCACGATGATGACCTTGCCGTCCGGGAAGGTCCACGTGTGCACCTGCGGCTTGACCTCGTCCTTGACGATGCCCGGGGTCTTCGCGAGGCCGGCCATGTCGATCTCGTTGTCGAAGTGACCGATGTTGCCGACGATCGCCTGGTGCTTCATCTTGGCCATGTCCGCGGCCATGATGATGTCCTTGTTGCCCGTCGTCGTGACGAAGATGTCCGCCTTGTCGACGACCTCGTCGAGCGTGGTGACCTGGTAGCCGTCCATCGCCGCCTGCAGCGCGCAGATCGGATCGATCTCGGTGATGATCACCCGGGCGCCCTGTCCGCGAAGGGACTCCGCGCAGCCCTTGCCCACGTCGCCGTAGCCGCAGACGACCACGGTCTTGCCGCCGATCAAGGTGTCGGTGGCGCGGTTGATGCCATCGATCAGCGAGTGGCGGCAGCCGTACTTGTTGTCGAACTTCGACTTGGTCACCGCGTCGTTCACGTTGATCGCCGGGAACAGGAGGGTGCCGTCGCGGTGCATCTCGTACAGCCGGTGGACACCGGTCGTGGTCTCCTCCGTCACGCCGCGGATCTCCGAGGCGAGCTGGGTCCACTTCTGCGAGCCCTCAGTGATGGTGCGGTTGAGGAGCTGCAGGACGACGCGGTGCTCGTCGGACTCGGCGGTGTCGACCGAGGGGACCTTGCCGTCCTTCTCGTACTCGACGCCCTTGTGCACCAGGAGGGTCGCGTCACCACCGTCGTCGAGGATCATGTTCGGGCCGCCGGTGGGGGTGTTCGGCCAGGTCAGCGCCTGCTCCGTGCACCACCAGTACTCCTCCAGGGTCTCGCCCTTCCAGGCGAAGACCGGGACGCCCTGCGGGTTCTCGGGCGTACCGTTCGGGCCGACCGCGATCGCGGCGGCGGCGTGGTCCTGGGTGGAAAAGATGTTGCAGGAGGCCCAGCGGACCTCGGCGCCCAGGGCGACCAGGGTCTCGATCAGCACGGCCGTCTGCACCGTCATGTGCAGCGAACCGGTGACACGGGCGCCCGCCAGCGGCTGCGCCTCGGCGTACTCCTTGCGGATCGACATCAGGCCGGGCATCTCGTGCTCGGCGAGGGTGATCTCCTTACGGCCGAAGGCGGCCAGGGAGAGGTCGGCGACCTTGAAGTCCTGTCGGTTGTCGACAGTCGTCATTGCGAGCTGCTCCTAGGGATTGGGGCGACGTGAATACGGCTGGTCTGCGCGGCGGCGGGCATACGCATGCCCGAACGGGACACGGACGTGCCCGAGCAGGGCACAGGCGTGCCTGGTGCGCGCAGCGCAGTCCGTCGGAGGCCCTCTCTCCCTCGGCCGGTCCGCGGTGGGACCGCCCGACCGCCATCAGCAGCGACGTCTGGCTCAGTCACCAAGCTACACCGGTGGGCCCGGCCCTCCCCAGTCCGCCTCCGGACAGGGAGCTGTCGCGGGCGCGGGCAGCGGGCCCGTGACGTGTCCTCGAGACGTGGGGCCCTCGCCGTGCCTTCACAGGAAACGGCTAGCCTCTGCGCGCGCGGGGGTGCCGTGCGGGAAGGGGACAGGGATGCGTAAGAGGCGAGGGCTGGCGGTCGCGGCGTGGGTGCTGGGGCCGTTGGGGCTGGCCATACTCGTCGGCTCACTGCTGTATGTGCGGTTGGCCTATACGGGGGTCACGGTGGCGGGCGAGGGCATGGCGCCCACCTACACCATCGGCCAGCGGCTGGTCGTGGAGCGGATGGACGGCGACGAGGTCCGTCGGGGGGATGTGGTGCTGTACGACGTGCCCGAGAGGCACATGAGGGGAGCCGTGTTGCAGCGCGTGATCGCAGTGGGCGGCGACCACATCGTGTGCTGTGGAGGCGACGGGGCGGACGAGGTGATCACGGTCAATGGGAGGGCGCTCGACGAGCCGTATGTCAAGGACGGCATCGCCGACGGGGCGCATCGGCCGTACGACGTGAGAGTGCCGGCCGGGCGGCTGTTCCTGATGGGCGACCACCGCGTGAACTCGAACGACTCACGCTTCCACCAGAGCGAGCCCCATCAGGGCACGGTGGCGAACGGGGCCGTGCTCGGCCGGGTGGTCGACGGTTTCGGCGGGGCCGGGGTGTGGATCGCGGTGGCGCTGTTCGGGCTCGTCCTCGCGGTCGCCGGGCTCGGCTTCGGGATCGCCGCCCTGGTCGTACGGCGGCAGAGGCGGCCCGCCATGCCTCCGTGGCCCGTAGGGGTGTGAACGGGCCGCGGGGCCCGCCTGAGGATCAGGCGGGCCCCGCGGCGTACAAGCGAGAAAGATCAGTGTTCGGTCGTCTGGGCAGGGCCGCCGGGGGTCGCCTCGCGGTCCGGGCCCTTCGCCGCTTCGGCCTCGCTGTAGATGTCCGGCTCAAGGTAGATCACGCGGGCGATCGGGACGGCGGTGCGGATGCGGGTTTCGGCGGCGTTGATCGCGGAGGCGACCTCGGCGGCCGTGTCGTCGTGCTGGACGGCGATCTTGGCGGCGATCAGCAGCTCCTCCGGGCCGAGGTGGAGGGTGCGCATGTGGATGATGCCGGTGACGGTGTCGCCGTCGACGATGGCGTCCTCGATCTTCTTGACCTCGTCGGTACCCGCGGCCTCGCCCAGCAGGAGGGACTTGGTCTCGGCGGCGAGGACCAGCGCGATCAGGATGAGCAGGATGCCGATGCAGAGCGTGCCGATGCCGTCCCAGACGCCGTCGTCGGTGAGCAGGGCGAGGCTGACGCCGCCGAGGGCGAGGACCAGACCGATGAGCGCGCCGAAGTCCTCCAGGAGGACGACCGGCAGTTCGGGGGCCTTGGCGCGGCGGATGAACTGCGCCCAGGAGTGCGTGCCTCGCAGCTCGTTGGACTCCTTGATGGCCGTACGGAAGGAGAAGCCCTCGGCGATGATCGCGAACACCAGAACGCCCACCGGCCAGTACCAGTGTTCGATCTGGTGCGGGTGCTTGATCTTCTCGTAGCCCTCGTAGACGGCGAACATGCCGCCGACCGAGAAGAGGACGATCGAGACGAGGAAGGCGTAGATGTAGCGCTCGCGGCCGTAGCCGAAGGGGTGCTGCGGGGTCGCCGCGCGCTGCGCCTTCTTGCCGCCGATCAGGAGCAGGGCCTGGTTGCCGGAGTCGGCGAGCGAGTGGACGCCCTCGGCGAGCATCGAGGACGAGCCGCTGAAGGCGAAGGCCACGAACTTCGATGCCGCGATCGCGAGGTTGGCGCCGAGTGCCGCCACGATCGCCTTGGTGCCGCCTGACGCGCTCATGTGTCCGGGGTGTCCCTTCGCCTTCGCCTCTGTCCGCCGCCCGGCCTTTGCCAGGCCTTTGCGACGGGCCATTGTTGCAGCCCGGTCCGACGACGGCGCGTCAGGCCACCACCGTCAGCACGTCAGGCCACTACTGTCGCACGGAAAACCATGCCATTCCCGGACAGTTCGACCTTTTCGCCTGCCGGTACGAAGGCCGACCGGCCGGGGGTCAGCTCGATGCCGTCCGCGCGGACGGAACCCGCGGTGCAGAGCAGGATCTGCGGGGTCTCGCGCGTGAGGTGCCGCGGGGCGGCGCCCTCGGCCAGGGCATACCGGGAGAGGCGGAACTCGTCGATCGGGGTCTCGTAGACCTCCTCGCCGTCCGGGGAGGCCTCCGGGCGCAGGACGCCGGGGTCGCTCGCCTCGAAGCGGACGACGCGCAGAAGTTCGGGGACGTCGACGTGCTTGGGGGTCAGGCCGCAGCGCAGGACGTTGTCGGAGTTGGCCATGATCTCGACGCCGAGGCCGTTGAGGTAGGCGTGCGGGATGCCCGCGCCGAGGAACAGGGCCTCGCCGGGCTGCAGTTGGACGTAGTTGAGCAGCAGGGCGGCGATCACTCCGGGGTCGCCGGGGTAGTGGTGGGCGAGGTCGGCGTACGGGGCGTAGGCACCGCCGAGGCGGGCGCAGGCGGCCGCGGCCTCGGTGACCGTACGGGCCATGTCGTCGGGGTCGGCGCTCAGTACCGCCGTCAGGACCTCCCGCAGCGCCGCCTCCTCGGGGTGCGCGTGCAGCAGGTCGACGTACGGCTTGAGAGAGTCGACGTCGAGGCCCGCGAGCAGGTCGGCGGCCTCGTCGGGGGCGCGGAAACCGCACAGGCCGTCGAACTCCGTGAGTGCGCAGATCAGTTCGGGCTTGTGGTTGGCGTCCTTGTAGTTGCGGTGCGGGGCGTCGATCGGGACGCCGCGGCGCTCCTCGTCCTCGTACCCCTCCTTCGCCTGCTCCAGGTTCGGGTGCACCTGGAGGGAGAGGGGGGCGCCGGCGGCGAGGATCTTCAGCAGGAACGGCAGGCGGGGGCCGAATTTGGCGACCGTCGCGCGGCCGAGTTCCTTCTCGGGGTCCTCGTCGATGATCTGGTCGAGCGGACCGCGCGCGGTGCGCGAGGGCGCGCCCGGGTGGGCGCCCATCCACATCTCCGCCTGCGGCTGACCGGTCGGCTCCACGCCGAGCAGCCTCGGGATGGCGGTCGTCGAACCCCAGGCGTAGGGGCGGATGGTGTTGTCCAGGCGGTCCATACGAGTCTCTGCGGTCCTTCTGGGTGCGACGCGGCTCTTGCCTCCGCGTACGAAGGTCAGGGTGTGGAATCTCCGCGCATGAGGTCAGGTGTCGGAGTCAAGATCAGGCCCCCGAAGCGAGCGCCAGGTAAACGGCCGCGAAATCCGTGATGGCGATCAGTTCGGAGAGGGACTCCAGCTCGCCGCCCTCCTCGGGTTCGAGCTCGCTGATCGCGGTGTCGTGGCTCAGCGCCAGTTCCCGGGCGGCGGGCGCCGCGCTGATTCCGCCGATCGGGCGGTCACGGAGCAGCACCACGCGCGCGTGCAGCACCTGGGCCTCCTCGACGCGGTCGCGGAAGAAGTCCTCGGGGTCGGCGCCCGCGGCGAGCGCGCCCGCGAGCAGCACGCTGTGGGAGGCGAGCGCCTCGGGGAGTTCGGCGGTGAGCGCGGGGCGGCCCGCCAGCTCGGCGAGCGCGGCCGTGAAGCGGCGGCCCGCGGGGCCTGCGGAGGTGCCCTCCGTCCAGATCACCGGAAGAGCCTCGGCCAGCTCGACGGCGAGGGTCTTGGCGGGGTTGCTGTACGTCGCGATGGCCGGACCGCAGCGCTCGGCGATGTGGTCGAGGCGGTCGGCGACCTTCTGCAGGGCTTCGGGCGGCGCCGTGAGCAGTCCGGTGCGGTCGAGGAGGGCCAGCAGCGGGGTGAGCAGCGCCCAGAGGACTCCGGGGGCGGAGGCCGCCAGCGGTTCGTCCTCCTCGTACGGGGCGGTCGCCATCGGTACGAAGAGGCCGTGCGCGCCGTCCACCGACTCGGTCAGTGGGGAGCGGGCCGGGGCCACGGCGGCGACGGTGCAGCCGCGCCGATATGCCTGCTCGACCAAAAGGTCGAGTCCGGGTTCGGTGCCGTCGGGCGTGGCGATCAGGAGGAGGTCGACGGGCCCCGCCCAGCCGGGCAGCTCCCAGCGCAGGGCGCCCGCCGCGGGGGCGACGCCGGTCGGGGTGAGACGGGTCAGCGGGCAGCTCGCTCCGACGAGGGTGCCGAGCAGTTCGGCGACGCCGGTGGCGGCCATGCCGGGGCCCGCGATCAGGACGGCGCGCGGGCGGCCGTCCGACTTCAGCTCCGGGACACCGGCCTCGTTGGCGTGCCGGACCGCGGTGCGGACCCGGGCGCCGGCTTCCGCCGCGCCGCGGAGCAGGGCGCGCCGGTCGGCGCGAGCGAGCGCGTCTGGGTCGTCGAGCAGCGATTCGTCGAGCATGGGGTCGGGAGCCTCCGATCGCCGGGGGTCGCTTTCGCGGGGGTCGCGGGTCGCCTTGCCGCCGGTGGGTCGCTTGCGGGGGCGGCTGCGTCGCTGTCGCTTGGGCGGGGTTGTTGCTGCCTCGCTGTCGTGTGTGCCGGGCAGCCGCCTCGCTGTCGGTTACGCGGGGCGGCGGGCCTCGTCCACGAGGAGTACCGGGATGCCGTCCCGCACGGGGTAGGCGAGGCCGCAGTCCGCTCCCGTGCAGATCAGCTCGGTCTCCTGCTCCTTGAGCGGGGCGTGGCAGGCCGGGCAGGCGAGGATCTCCAAGAGGCCGGCTTCGAGCGGCATGGGGTGTCCTTTCGAACGGGTGGATGCGGCCTGGTCAGGGTACCGCTGCGGGGGCGGGGGCGCCGGGGCCGTGGGGCGGGATTCATGAGTGAACGGGGGTTGGTGTGGGCGTCGGGGTTTTCGCCCCCTCCGCCCCTGCCCGTCCCCTACCCGGGGGCCGAGCCCCCGGATCCCCTCATCGCGCTTCGCGCTCGTCCTCAAGCGCCGGACGGGCTAAAACATCAGCTTCGGATGATTTCCAGTACCTCGTCCCGCACCTTCCCCATCGTCGCCTCGTCTCGCGCCTCCGCGTTCAGGCGCAGCAGGGGCTCCGTGTTGGAGGGGCGGACGTTGAACCACCAGTTCTCGGCGGTGACGGTGAGGCCGTCGAGTTCGTCGAGGGCGACGCCCTCGCGGGCCTCGTACGCGACCTTGATGGCGGCGAGGCGGGCCGTCTGGTCGTCGACGGTGGAGTTGATCTCGCCGGAGCCGACATAGCGGTCGTACTCGGCGACGAGCTCGGAGAGCGGGCCGTCCTGGCCGCCGAGGGCGGCGAGGACGTGGAGGGCGGCCAGCATGCCCGTGTCCGCGTTCCAGAAGTCGCGGAAGTAGTAGTGCGCGGAGTGCTCTCCGCCGAAGATCGCGCCGGTGCGGGCCATCTCGGCCTTGATGAAGGAGTGGCCGACTCGGGTGCGGACCGGCGTGCCGCCGTTCTCCCGGACGACCTCGGGCACCGACCAGGAGGTGATGAGGTTGTGGATGACCATGCCGCTGCCGTGCTTGGCGAGTTCGCGGGAGGCGACCAGGGCGGTGATCGCGGAAGGGGGGACGGGGTCGCCGTGCTCGTCGACGACGAAGCAGCGGTCGGCGTCGCCGTCGAAGGCGATGCCGAGGTCGGCGGCCTCCTCGCGGACGCGCTTTTGGAGGTCGACGATGTTCGCCGGGTCGAGCGGGTTGGCCTCGTGGTGGGGGAACGTGCCGTCCAGCTCGAAGTACATGGGGACGAGGTCGAGGGGCAGGCCGGAGAAGACGGTCGGGACCGTGTGTCCGCCCATGCCGTTGCCCGCGTCGACGACGACCTTCAGGGGACGGATGGAGGTCAGATCGACGAGGGAGCGGAGGTGCGCCGCGTAATCCTCCAACGTGTCCCGCCGAGTGATCGTCCCCGGCGTCGCGTCCGAGGTCGGGGCGGCGGAGTCCAGCCAGGACTCGACAAGTTGGCGGATCTCGGTCAGGCCGGTGTCCTGGCCGACCGGGGCCGCGCCGGCCCGGCACATCTTGATGCCGTTGTACTGGGCGGGGTTGTGCGAGGCCGTGAACATGGCGCCCGGCAGGTCGAACGCGCCCGACGCGTAGTAGAGCTGGTCGGTCGAGCACAGGCCGATCTCGGTCACGTCGACGCCGCGCGCCGCGGCGCCGCGGGCGAAGGCGCGGGACAGACCGGGCGACGAGGGCCGCATGTCGTGCCCGATCACGAGGGCTTCCGCTCCGGTCACCTGGACGAAGGCCGCCCCGAACAACTCGGCCAGCGACTCGTCCCACTGGTCCGGGACCACCCCGCGTACGTCGTACGCCTTCACGAGCTGCGACAGATCAGCAGTCACGGCCAACCCTCCAGAAGTCCACTTCGGTCACCCCAAACTACCCGTCCGGACTGACAGTCCGTGTGCCGCGGCTGAGCGGACGCGGATCCGTGACCTGCGATCCTGTGTCTGTCACCTGGTGGAAACCCACCCGTCTCAGGGCAGCGCCCAATCCAGTACGGGTGAACTCTGCCCCACCACGATCAGACACGTGACCAGCGGCAGCCCGGCGCTCCACGGCAGCACCTTGCGCAGCAGGTGGCCCTCGCGGCCCGCGAGCCCGACCGCCGCGCGCGCGATGGTCAGGTTCTGCGGCAAGATCGTCTTGCCGAGCACACCGCCCGAGCTGTTGGCGGCGGCCAGCAGCTCGGGAGACAGGCCCGACTCCCTCGCCGCCTGCTCCTGGAGTGCACCGAACAGGGCGTTCGCCGACGTGTCGGAACCGGAGACCGCCACGCCGAACCATCACGCAACGGGTGACAAGAAGGCGGCCCCCGCGCCGGCCGTGGCCACGAAGTGGCCGATCGTGGCGGCCTGTCCGGAGAGGTTCATGATGTGGGCGAGGGCGAGCACGGACGTCACGGTGAGGACGGCGAACCTCAACTCGTGCACGGTCGCTTGCCATTCCGTGACCACCACGCGCGCGTGCACCCCGAGGACGACGGCCGTGCACACCACGCCAGCCTCCTGCGCGCCGGGTTGCCCCGGCACGGCGACCAGGGCTGCGGCGCCGTGAAGGAGGCGACGACGTCGGCGAGTTGTGCGGAGACGTGGTTCGAGGCGGCGAACTGAACCGCGGGGAAGGCGACTCCGCACGCCAGGGTGGGCGCCCGGGTCTCGCTCCCGCCCGTCGCCCGACCACCGCTCCTCAACTACGCGCTTCGCGCAACCCCCACTGATGGCGCCGACCGTCGACCAGGCCGACCAGGCCGACCGGACCGAGGGGCACGACGAGGGCCGACAGCGGGGTCTGACGGCCCACTACGGAGGCGACGGAATCCAGCGGCAGGCCGGTGACTTGGGCGAGCGTCACGACCGGCGTGACCATCGCGCCGGGGGCGACCGGCGCGGTGTTGGCGACGAGCGCGGACGACCGGCGTGACCATCGCGCCGAGGGCGACCGGCGCGGTGTTGGCGACGAGCGCGGACGACCGGCGAGCCCATCGCGCCGAGGGCGACCGGCGCGGTGTTGGCGACGAGCGCGGACGACCGCCGCGCGCACCGGGTCGAAGCGGAGCGCGACCAGCATGACCGAGCAGCTCGCGACAGGCGCGCCGAAGCCCGCGAGGGCTTCCAGGAGCGCGCCGAAGCAGAAGGCGACGGCGAGCGCCTGGACGCGCGGGTCGGGTCGTCGGTCAGTCGACCGAACGAGCGGCGCAGGATGTCGAAGTGCCGGGGGGCGGACGGTCATCCGGTACACCCACAGGGCGTTCACGACGATCCACAGGGTGGGGACGATCCGCGGGATGGGAAAGACGCCGAAGACAGCTCCCTGCGCGGCGCTGGAGAGCGGTTGGCCGACCGGCATGCCGGTAACAACGAGCAGGCGACCAGTGCGGCTGCCAGCAGGCCGGTCAGACCCGCTGAGTGGGCCTTCGTGCATACGCCACCCAGCAGGACGAACACGAGGACGAGGGGCAGGGCCGCGGCGAGGGCGGACAGCCGAGCGAGTGGGCGATGTGTTCCAGTTCCTGGACGTACACGGGCGCCTTCCCGGATGTGATGCGGAAAGCGATTTCTCACGGCGACGGACTGGTCGTGTCCGCGATAACTCCGCGTCAGTGGGCGGGCGTCGCTCAGTGATCGACGTACGCATTGCAGCGGGGGTGTGTGCGGTGCGCTCAGTTGTCCGGCGAACGCAGTACCCGCAGGTGGCCGCGGCGCGCGACCTCCGTCGGGTTGGCCGAACGGGTGCCGCCGCCACCGGCCTCGGCGGCGCGCTGCTGCGGACGGGCCGCCTCCCGCACCGCGTTGGCAAGCGCTTCCAGATCGTCGCCGCTGGGACGGGAGGGAGCGGAGGCATCGGCGAGCCGGACGACCTCCCAGCCGCGCGGCGCGGTGAGGCGCTCGGAGTGCTCGGCGCACAGGTCGTAGCAGTGGGGTTCGGCGTAGGTGGCGAGCGGGCCGAGGACCGCGGTCGAGTCGGCGTAGACGTACGTCAGCGTCGCGACGGCGGGACGGCCGCAAGCGGTGCGCGAACAGCGACGTACAGGGCTCACGATGTTGGACGGTACCGCACTCTTGAGCGGGCCGCGACGACTCTCCCCCAGGTCACCCCACCGTGTCGTGCTGTGACACCGCCCACATGAATCCCCGGGCATTCCGCCCTGACCTGGGGCGACATCGGGTGACGAGATGCCGAACAGACCTGAATCCGGTCACCACTTGGTGCAAACCACGTCAATTGCCATGTGAGCGACGGTCTTGGAGGGATACGGAATCGAGCCCAAGCTTGGCTGGAATGGTCATCGAGCGACATCCGGGAAGGTCGCCCGGCTCCCTGCGGCCGGTCCGTGGGCAGCCGCGTGGGGACCGGGCGGCGCGGCGGCCCGGGGACTACGCTTCGCAGGTGATGGACAACCCCGTACCGCCCCGCGCCGCCGCACCCGGGCCCCGCCGTCGTGACCGCCATGGCAGGGGCATGCGTGGCCCCGTCGCGCCGCCCCAGGTGCCGCTCGCCGCGAGCCGCGCCGAGGTGTTCGCGGACCTGGTGCAGGACTCGGTGGAACGGCTGGAGCGGCGCTGGCCGCAGCTGGCCGACATCGACTTCATGGTCCTCGAAGTCCCTCGCCTGGAAGGCTCGGGCGAGGGCTGGAGCGACGAGGCGGTGCCCCTGGGCGGCACGATCCCGGCGCGCGAGGGCCGTCCCGCGCGCGTGGTCGTCTACCGCCGCCCCGTCGAGATCCGCACCAAGGGCCGCGACGAGCGCGCCGCCCTGGTGCACGAGGTCGTCGTGGAGCAGGTCGCGGAGCTGCTGGGGCTGACACCGGAGACGGTGGATCCGCGGTACGGCGAGGACTGAGGGCCTGCTGGATCACCGGGTCGCTACGAGGGCCCGGTGATCATCCGTAATGGATCACTGCTTCAGCAGCACCGAGAGGTCCTGTGCCGCCTCCGGCACCGCCACCGTTCCGCGGTCGTCCGGGAGGGTCTGGACCGTGAAGCCGGGCACGCCGCCCTCGGCGGCCGCGAGCATCCGAGAGGCGTAGACGGGGCCTCCGGAGACCGGCTCGACCGTCAGGGCGTACGTCCCCTTGAGGCCGCTCGGGACCGGCGCCTCGACGTTCTGGGTCGTACCGCCCTTGATCGTGAACGTCTTCGTCGCCGCCGAACCGCCCTCGCTGCCCGCGGACGCGGTGACCTTGACCTGAGCGGTGCGGCCGGGGGCGGCCAGGGCGAGCGTGGAGCCCTTGGAGCTGTTGTCGGCGACGGTGGCGCGCGCGGCGACCGGGCCGGTGGCCGGGATGAACGCGGTCTCCTGCTTGTCGCCCTTGCCGCGCACGACCCGCAGGGCGGCGACGACCGGCACCGACGTGCCGCTGGGCGTCAGCACCAGCGAGCCCGCCTCGCCCCGCGTCAGGTCACCGAGGTCGATCGCGGTCGTCATGCCTGACTTCACGTGCAGCGTCTCGTTGCCCGCGGGGGTGATCAGCCCTGAGGGCGAGGCGAGGCGCACCTTCAGGTCGGCGTCGGTGTCGCCGGGCACGAAGGCGACGAGCCGCACGGACGTGGCGTCCTTCGGGATGCCCGGCAGGACGAGGCTGCCCGCGGGATCCGTGGACGCGGCCAGCCAGTCGCCGCCGAGCTTGTCGTCCAGGGCCTGTACGGCGGCTCCGACGCGGCCGCTGCGGACCGTCACGTGCGCCGTGAGGTTGGCCTGCGGGTCGTCGGTGAGCGTGTTCAGCAGGATCGGCTCGCTGGCGTGCGGCTGGACCGTGATGCCGTCGCCCACTGTGGACTTGAGGGTGCCGTCCTTGCCGTACAGCTCGATGTCGACGACGGCGGCGGAGTCGTCCGGGTTGGTCAGGTGCACGTAGTCGGTGCGGTCGGCGGCGGTGCTGGCGCCCGGGAACCAGAACTCGGTGTCCGGGGCGGTGCAGTTGGTGCCGAGCATGCCGCGCCCGGTACCCGCGGCGACCACCGTGGTCTCCTGGACGGTCCAGCCCGGCGCGAACTTGCCCTCGGCGGTGCCGACGAGGGCGGGCGCCTCCGCACCCGAGCTGTCGCCGGTGGCCGGCTTGCCGGGCTCCGCGGGTTCGACGACGGGTTTGGCGGCCTTCTTGCCGGTCTTCTTGCCGCCGGTCGCGTCCGCCGACTCCTCGGTGGCGGCCTGGAGTTCGGCCTTGCCGCTGTCGCTCGCGCCCCTCGTGACGGGCGTGAAGGACGTGTACGCGGTCTCGGCGATGTCCGAGACGCTCGGCTGCGGGCAGAGCAGGCTGGTGCGCTCGACGGGCAACTGTGCGGCCGTCTTCGCGGTGTTGTCGCCGGAGGCGGCCGGTGCGGTGAGCGTGGCGAATCCGGTGACGGCGGCGAGCGCGGTCGCGCCGGCGATCAGGGACAGGGTGGTGCGGTTCACTGCTGGCTCCCGTCGGGGCGCTCACTGTCGGTGCCGTGCGGCGGGGGCGTGCCCGGGTCGTAGGACGTGTCATAGCCCTGGCCGGCCGTGTCGTAGCCCTGGCCGCCGTATGTCTGGTCGTACGCCGTCGTACCCCCGTAGGTGTACGGGTCGTACTGGCCGCTCTGGTAGGGGTCCGCCTGGTACGGCTGCTCGTAGGTGCCCGCCGGGTACTGCTGGCCCTGGTACTGCTCGCCGCCGTAGGTGCCGTAATCGGCGCCCGCGTAGCTCGGGGTGTCCCACTCGCCGTATGTCTGCTGCTGAGGGACGGCGGCGGGAGCGGCCGGAACCTCCTCCTCCGGAGGAGGAAGGGCGTCGGAGTCCTGGGCGACCTGCTCGGCCTCGGCCTGGGCGCGCAGGCGGCGGGCGCGGCGGCCCTCGCCCGTGACGTCCTGGGCGGGGACGGCCCGCTCCTCGGGGAGGTCGTCGTCGACGTCCCGGCGCCGGCCGGGCAGGGCGAGCACCACGAGGACGACGGCGAGCGCGCCCTGCGCCCACAGCCAGCCGGTGTGGCTGAGCGGGGCGTCGAAGGTGACGTCCAACTTGCCGCCGTTCGACGGAAGTTCGAAGCCCTGGGCCCAGCCGTCGACCGTGGTGCGGGTGAGCGGCTTTCCGTCCAGGGTTGCCGTCCAGCCCTCGTTGGCCGTGTCGGCGAGGCGCAGGACGCGGCCGTCGGCTCCGGAGGGGATGGTGGTGTGCACCTCGACGGGTCCGGCGGCGATGGACTGCGAGTCGCCGGCCTTGGGGACGATCGCGACGCGCGAGACCTGCTGGTCCACGCGCCACAGGGCGCTGCCGTCCTGCTGACTGAGCCGGGTCAGGCCCGGCGTGGCGTCCAGGACGCGGCTCACGTCGCGCGGCGCGCCCTTGCGGACGAGGACGTACCGCACGGCGAAACCGCCGAGTTCGTCGGCCTGGTCGGCGCCGGAGCCCGCCACGAGGTTGGCGACCACCTTGTCGAGCTTCTTGCTGTCGCCGCCCGCCGAGGCGAGTTCGGCATCGCCGAGGCGGGCGCCGGAGCCGCGCACCAGCGTGTAGCCGACCCTGGCGGCCGACCGGCTGTCGAGGACAAGGGTGCGGGCCTGGTCGCGGGTGCCGCTCTCCTCGGCGACGAACGCGGGCACCTGCACCGGGTCGCGGCGCTCCACGGGCCCGTCGGCGCCGCCGATCACCCATCCCGCCGCGACGAGCAGCGGGCCCGCCACGCAGGCGAAGGCGATGAGCGCCGCCACCGGCTGGCGCCAACCGAAGCTCTGCTCGGCCACGCGCGCGCGTGCCCCGTCGGCGCCGAGGGCGGCGGATGCAAGGAGCGCGAGGCCGTAGACGAGGGTGGCGGGTCCGGCCCATGTGGAGCTGTTGGACAGCACGGCGAAGACGAGTGCCACCAGGGCGACGGCCCAGGCGGTCCAGATCCCGGCCTGGCGCTGCGTGCGCATCAGGGCGGCCAGCGCGGCCAGCACGATGCCGAACAGCATCAGCCCGCTGACGGTCCCGGGGCCGCCGGGGCTGGCGCCGAGCAGGTCGAGCGCGGAGGCCGCGCCGTCGCCGTACTCCAGACCGGCTTCCTTGAAGAAGCCGAACGGGAGCAGCGTCAGCGACCAGGGCGCGAGAATCAGCAGCGGGGTGCCGAACTGGGCCAGGAAACGCGGCCCATAGGCGGTGATTTCCTTGCGACGCACTACGAGGAGCGCGATCGCGAGGACCAGCGCGATGGGCCACACGATCGGCGTGAACGCCATGGTGAACGTCAGCAGTAGGGCGTACGCCCAGGTGGCGCGCCAGCTGCCGCGCGCCCCCGAGGAGTGCGCGAGGCCGCTCGCGGCGATGCCCGCGCGCGCGGTGATCGGCAGCAGGATCGCGAGGACGGCGGTGCCGATGCGGCCGCCCGCGAGCGCGCCGGTGGCGGCGGGCAGGAAGGCGTACGCCACGGACGCCCAGGCGCGCAGCAGACGCGACTCGACGAGGGGCCGGGAAACGAAGTAGGCGGCGAAGCCGGCCAGCGGCACGGACGCCACCAGGAGCACGGTGACCGCGAGTCCGGTGGAGCCGAGCAGCAGCGAGGCCAGCAGTGCGACGAGGGCGAGGTACGGCGGCGCCGGCTGGGTGCCGCCCGCGCCCACCGGATGCCAGCCGTCGAGGTAACGCGCCCACAGCTCGGAGGAGTCGGCGGGCGCGGGCAGCAGCGCGCCGCCCGCGAGCGCCCCGCCGCCGAGCAGCTGGCGGCAGGCGAGCAACGAGACGAACAGCAGTACCAGGAAGAGCATCGGACCGGGATTGCGGGCGACGCGCTTGAGCCGGGCGAACTGCTCGATCTCCAGGAAGTCGGCGTCGTCGCCGCCCGGTCCCGACTCGACCGCGCTGCCGTGCCGTCCGGCACCGGAGGTGATCTCGGGATCGGAGCGGTCCACGAAGTTGCCCGCGACCTGTTCGACGGTGGCCCGGACGGTCGCGCCCGGCGGCGGGAACAGTGCCCGCAACTCACCCTTGTCGACCTGCGGGCGACCGCGTCTGCGGCGGCCCGCGATGATCCGCTCGGGGCGCAGCAGCGTCCCCAGGAGGCCGCGGATCTCGTCGACGGCCTGTCCGGGGACCTTGCCGACGAGGTAGGCGACCGTGCGCAGCAAGGTGCCGAGGACCAGCCGGATCAGGATCCAGGGCAGCTGCGCCGTACGGGCGTTGACGAGGAGCGTGTAGACGGCGCCCGCCTTGTCGACCTTGTGCGGGGACGCGGAGGTGCGGCCCACGCAGTCGACGGTGCGGCGCTCCCGGGAGGCCGCCTCGGCGTGCCGTACGACCGCTTCAGGGGCGACGAGGACGCGGTGGCCCGCGGCCTGGGCGCGCCAGCACAGGTCGACGTCGTCGCGCATCAGGGGCAGCCTGCGGTCGAAGCCGCCCAGCTCCTCGAAGACATCGCGCCGGATCAGCATGCCGGCGGTGGACACGGACAGCACGGGGTGGACGTGGTCGTGCTGGCCCTGGTCCTGTTCGCGGCGGTCCAACCCGGTCCAGCGGCGGCCTGAGTTGGCGATGGTGACGCCGACCTCGAGGAGCTGGCGGCGGTCGTACCAGCCGCGGAGCTTGGGGCCCACGACGGCGACTTCCTTGCCGAGCTCCCGCTCGTTCTCCACGACGCGCAGCAGCTGTGCCAGGGCGTCCGGCTCCGGGGCGCTGTCGTCGTGCAGCAGCCACAGCCACTGCTCGGGCTCGCCGTGCGGGAGCTCCGGCATGTCGTAGGCGTCGTCGCGCCATGTGCGCGTGACGGGGTCCCAGCCGCTGGGGCGCTTCAGGTAGGGCAGGTCGTCCGGAGTGAGCACACTGGCGGTGCGGAAAGCCTCCTCGACGGCCTGGCCGAAGCCGGTGCGGCGGGCGAGGTGCAGCACGCGGTCGGCACCGAGCGCGTCGGTGAGCAGCTGGGCGGAGTCGTCCGCGCTGCCGGTGTCGGCCGCCACCGCGTTCTGCACGGGGCGCTCCTGGCCGAGCAGCCCGGCGAGCGCCTCGGGCAGCCAGCGGGCGCCGTCGTGGGAGACGAGCACCGCGGTCACCACGTGGCGCGGGAACTCAGGAGTGGCAGCGGCGTCGTGATGGGCTGCCGAATGGCTGTGCACGGACATCGAGGTACGGGCCCCGGTTCGATGGACTGCGGTGGACGTCTGTGTCCGGCGGGGACAGCGGGACGTCTCGGACGAGGGCCCACACTAACGGCTGGGCAAGACGGCGGCCCGCCGCCTGTGGATAACCCACCCGCGACGGGCCGTTCGTTACGTAGGGGTGTGTGCCGTTTGGTCAGCGGCACACGGGGCGCGCACTTGAGCGCGTACGACTGTTTTGGGCGGCACGCACCTGCGCGCGTACGACTACTTTGCGCGGCACGCACCTGCGCGCGTACGACTACTTTGCGCGGCACGCACCTGCGCGCGCTACGACCGTTTCTCAGACGGCCGCCTTCTTCAGGCGACGCCTTTCGCGCTCTGACAGACCGCCCCAGATGCCGAACCGCTCGTCGTTGGCGAGCGCGTATTCGAGGCACTCGGAGCGGACCTCGCAGGCGAGGCAGACCTTCTTGGCCTCGCGGGTGGAGCCGCCCTTCTCGGGGAAGAAGGACTCGGGGTCGGTCTGGGCGCACAGCGCGCGCTCCTGCCAGCCGAGTTCCTCGTCCGCGTCGTCGACCAGCAGTTGCTGCACCAGCTCGGTCATGTGCGCCCCTCGTCTGTCTTTCGCGTCCCCGTGATGCTGTCGTTACCGATTTCGGCTGAACGACACGAGTGAAATTACAAGTGTGCCGATCCGGGCCAGTCAAGCCGAGATCTGCTATTGGGCCCCTTATTCACTCTGCGGAACCAAGGCTATGCGGAAAGTGTTCAAATCGGCATAAACCCTGACAGCCCAAGGAGGCCAGGTCAGACGCCCGACCCCGCACAAGGAAGGACGTCCAGGAGTTCGATCTCGTTCCGACACGGACCTCAAAGCGAACCGGATCACATTTCGATCACGGGGTCGCAGCGAGGTTTGTGCGCCCGGTTGTGCGCCATGTGTCCGGGGCGACTCCTGAACAAACCTTTCGCCTGCGAGATGAACCGGATGAGGTGAAACATCTCTCACATAGCGGACATGAAGTTGACAGCGGAAGTGTGAGCCGGTGTTCTTATGGGCATGCTCGCGAACTTGGCGCTCCCCTCGACCCGCACCGCCGGGTCCGACGGTGCTGCCCGCGCTCGCCGTAGCTGTCGTTGCTGTTCCAGCTGTTGAGCCATACCGCGCTCCGGCTGCCGCCCGCTCCATACAGGGGCGACTGCCCGCCCCTACCCGGGCGACACCCCCGTCCGTGATCCGGACGGAACGATCTGCGACACCCCAGCACTCTCCCGCCGAGGAACCACCGCACCCATGAACAGCGACAGCGACCTCCAGATCGCCGGCGACATCCTCGAAGTACCGCACCTTCTCCAGCCGCCGCGCGAGCACCCCACCACCGTGGCCGAGTTCGTCGGACTCGCCCGCTCCATCGCCGCCGACCGCTCCCAGTGGGAGCACCTCGTCCAGTACGACGCGACCTCACGCTGGTACCACCGGCTGCGCACCGGCCCCGGCTACGAGGTGTGGCTGCTCTCCTGGGTGCCCGGGCAGAGCAGCGGGCTGCACGACCACGGCGACTCCTCCGGCGTACTGACGGTCCTGGACGGCGCGTTGACGGAGCGAACAGACCGCGGCACGCGCGCGTTGGGCGCCGGCACACAGCGCGTGTTCGCGCCCGGCTACATCCACGAGGTCGGCAACGACTCCCTCGAACCGGCCGTGAGCCTGCACGTCTATTACCCGGGTCTTACCGAGATGCCGATGCGCCCCCAGTCTCAGCTTCGTTCGACCGCGGGGTCCCCCGTGGCCCACTGCGCGGTCGCCGAGGTCTCGTAACCGCCTGACGCGTTGTCGTACCCGCCTGCCAGACTGAACCCATGCGCATTGTGGTTCTGGCAGGCGGTATCGGTGGTGCCCGATTCCTGCGTGGTCTCCAGCGGGCCGTGCCGGACGCGGACATCACGGTCATCGGCAACACCGGCGACGACATCCACCTCTTCGGGCTCAAGGTCTGCCCGGACCTCGACACGGTGATGTACACGCTCGGCGGCGGCATCAACGAGGGACAGGGCTGGGGTCGGGCCGACGAGACCTTCCACCTGAAGGAGGAGCTCGCGGCGTACGGGGTGGGGCCCGAGTGGTTCGGACTCGGCGACCGTGACTTCGCGACGCATATCGTGCGGACGCAGATGATGGGCGCGGGCTACCCGCTCAGCGCCGTCACCGAGGCCCTGTGCGACCGGTGGAAGCCGGGCGTACGGCTGATCCCCATGTCCGACGACAGGGTGGAGACCCACGTCGCCGTCGAGCTGGAGGGCGAGCGCAAGGTCATCCACTTCCAGGAGTACTGGGTGCGGCTGCGGGCCTCCGTGCCGGCTGAGGCCGTCGTCCCGGTGGGTGCCGAGCAGGCCAAGCCCGCGCCCGGGGTGCTCGAAGCCATCGCCGAGGCGGACGTCGTCCTCTTCCCGCCGTCCAACCCCGTGGTCTCCATCGGCACGATCCTCGCCGTACCCGGCATCCGGGAGGCCATCGCCGACGCGGGCGTGCCCGTCGTCGGCCTGTCCCCCATCGTCGGGGACGCGCCCGTGCGCGGCATGGCCGACAAGGTGCTGGCCGCGGTGGGCGTCGAGTCCACGGCGGCGGCGGTCGCCGAGCACTACGGCTCGGGGCTCCTCGACGGCTGGCTCGTCGACACGGTGGACGCGTCGGCCGTGGAGCGCGTGGGGGCGGCGGGCATCCGGTGCCGGGCCGTGCCGCTGTTGATGTCCGACCTGGACGCGACGGCGCGGATGGCTCGCGAGGCGCTGGCACTGGCGGAGGAGGTGCGGACGCCTTGAGCAGAGGACTGCCTCCGGAGGGCACGCTCGCGAACGGCGGGCCCGGTCCTTCGGCGAGCTATCGCGTCTGGGCACTCGGCGGGCTTCCCGAGGTCCGTCGGGGGGACGATCTCGCGAAGCTGGTCGCAGCGGCCGAGCCGGAGCTCGTGGACGGGGACGTACTCCTCGTCACCTCCAAGATCGTGTCCAAGGCGGAGGGGCGGATCGTCGAGGCCGTCGACCGTGAGGCCGCCATCGACGCCGAGACCGTACGGGTCGTGGCGCGGCGCGGAGCCCTGCGGATCGTCGAGAACCGGCAGGGACTCGTGATGGCCGCCGCCGGCGTCGACGCCTCCAACACCCCCGCCGGGACAGTCCTGTTGCTGCCGGAGGACCCCGACGCGTCCGCGCGGGCCATCCGGGACGGACTGAGGGACACGCTCGGGGTCGAGGTCGGCGTCGTGATCACCGACACGTTCGGGCGGCCCTGGCGCACCGGGCTCACCGATGTCGCCATCGGAGCCGCGGGCGTGCGGGTGCTGGACGATCTGCGCGGCGGCACGGACGCGTACGGCAATCCGCTGAGCGCGACCGTCGTCGCCACGGCCGACGAGCTGGCCGCCGCCGGTGACCTGGTCAAGGGCAAGGCGTCCGGGCTGCCCGTCGCCGTCGTGCGCGGGCTGCCGCACGTGCTGGCCGACGACGACGGCGAGGGGGCGCGCGCGATGGTGCGCGGAGCGCGCGACGACATGTTCCGACTGGGCACCTCGGAGGCCGTACGAGAGGCGGTGACCCAGCGGCGTACCGTACGGGCCTTCACCGACGAGCCCGTCGACCCCGATGCCGTACGGCGTGCCGTCGCCGCCGCGGTGACGGCTCCGGCGCCGCATCACACCACTCCCTGGCGGTTCGTCCTCCTCGAGTCCGAGGAGTCACGGACGCGGCTGCTCGACGCCATGCGGGACGCGTGGATCGGGGATCTGCGCGCGGACGGGAAGAGCGAGGAGTCCATCGCCAAGCGGGTGCGCCGCGGGGATGTGCTGCGCCACGCGCCGTATCTCGTGGTGCCGTGCCTGGTGATGGACGGCTCCCACGCGTACGGCGACATACGGCGCGACGGGGCCGAGCGCGAGATGTTCGTGGTCGCGGCCGGGGCCGGGGTGCAGAACTTCCTGGTCGCGCTGGCCGGGGAGCGGCTCGGATCGGCCTGGGTGTCGTCCACGATGTTCTGCCGGGATGTCGTACGGGAGGTGCTGGGGCTGCCCGAAGAATGGGATCCGATGGGAGCCGTGGCCGTCGGACACGCGGCTGAGGAGCCGAGGGCCCGGCCGGCGCGGGACGCCGCCGCCTTCATCGAGGTGCGCTGAGCCGTCCGGTGCCTCCGCGGCATCCCGAGCGCCTACTCTCGTAAGGCACCCGAGCACCCTAGGACCTCAACCGTGGCCGGACGTTTCACCCCTCGGCCGACGCGTACGACCGTGCGCGGCGGGCATGTCGTGGTGCCTGGTGGCGGGGTGCCCAGGCAGGCGGTCGCGCCGGGGCTCAGTCGTACGTGGACGCCCGCCTGGCCGCTCGATCTCGGGCTCGTCCTCGGGCCGCTGCGGCGTGGGCCGGGCGATCCGACGTTCCGGGCGACGCCCGACGGAGCCGTGTGGCGGGTCTGCCGTACGCCCGCCGGGCCCGGGACGCTGCGGGTCACGCTGCGGGCCGGGGTGGTGCGCGGGGACGCCTGGGGGCCCGGCGCCCAGTGGCTGCTCGAACAACTCCCCGAACTGCTCGGCGCGGCGGACGATCCCGACGCCTTCGCACCGCGGCACCGGCTGGTCGCCCTGACCCGGCATCGCCGGCCGGGGTTGCGGCTGACGCGGACCGGACTCGTACTGGAGTCGCTGATTCCGTCCGTGCTCGAGCAGAAGGTCACCGCGGACGAGGCCTATCGGGCGTGGCGGCTGCTCGTACGCAAGTACGGGGAGCCGGCGCCGGGGCCCGCGCCGGAGCGGATGTGCGTCATGCCCGCGCCGCGGACGTGGGCGTTGATCCCGTCCTGGGAGTGGCATCGGGCCGGGGTCGACAACAAACGGGCTTCCACGATTCTGCGGGCCGTGCGGGTCGCTGCGCGGCTCGAGGAGGCGGCGGGGTTCGATCCCCTGCGGGCTCAGGCTCGGCTCGAGCTGGTGTCCGGGATTGGGCCGTGGACCTCTGCGGAGGTGGTGCAGCGCAGTCACGGGGCGGCGGATTCCGTGACCGTGGGGGATCTTCATCTGCCCGGCATCGTGGGGTATGCCCTGGCGGGCGATCGGGATGCGGATGACTCCGTGATGTTGTCGCTGCTCGAACCGTATGCGGGGCAGCGGCATCGGGCGGCTCGGCTCATTCTGCTGTCCGGGCGTACGCCGCCGCGGCGTACGCCCGGGATGCCCCGGTGGGATATCGGGGTGCTGTAGGCGGGTGGGTGTGCGTCACAGCGGGGTTCGCCCCTCCGCCCGTTCCGCCCCCCGTTCCCGCGCCGTACGCGCCCCTCAGGCCCCCTGTCGCGCTTCGCGCTCGTCCCTCGATCGCCGGACGGGCTGGAACCGGTTACTGGTCCGATGAGAAGCGGAGCGACGCCGCCGGGATTCGGGCATCGCACCACACTCGTACGCCCTCGCGGAGTTCGTTGTCGGGGCCGACTGTCGCGCCGTCGCCGACGACCGTGCCGGTGAGGATGGAGCGTTCCCCGATGCGCGCCCGTGCGCCGATGAGGGAGTCGGTGATGACGGCGCCGGGTTCGATCACGGCGCCGGACAGGATGGCGCTGCCGGTGACGCGGGCGCCCTCGCCGACGTACGCGCCCTCACCGACCACCGTGCCGCCGGTGAGTTTGGCGTCGGGGGCGACCGTGGCCGTGGGCAGGACCAGACGGTCGCCGCAGCGGCCCGGGACGGCCGGGGACGGGGCACGGCCCAGGACGAGGTCCGCGGAGCCGCGCACGAAGGCCTGCGGGGTGCCGAGGTCCAGCCAGTAGGTGGAGTCCACCATGCCCTGGAGGTGGGCTCCGGTGGCCAGGAGGTCGGGGAAGGTCTCGCGTTCCACCGAGACCGGGCGGCCCTCGGGGATCGTGTCGATGACCGAGCGGCGGAAGACGTACGCGCCCGCGTTGATCTGGTCGGTGACGATCTCCTCGGGCGTCTGGGGCTTCTCCAGGAAGGCCGTGACGCGGCCGGTGGCGTCCGTGGGGACCAGGCCGTACGCGCGCGGGTCCTCGACACGGGTGAGGTGGAGGGAGACGTCCGCGCCAGTCGTGCTGTGGGTGGCGACGAGGGCCGGGATGTCCAGGCCGGTGAGGATGTCACCGTTGAAGATCAGGACCGGGTCGTCGGGGGCCGAGTGGAGCCGGGACGCCACGTTGCGGATGGCGCCGCCCGTGCCGAGGGGCTCCTCCTCGGTGACGTATTCGAGGTGGAGGCCCAGCGAGGAGCCGTCGCCGAAGTGCGGCTCGAAGACCTCGGCGAGATAGGAGGTCGCCAGGACGATGTGCTCGACGCCCGCCGCCCTCGCCCGCGCCAGCTGGTGTGTGAGGAAGGGGACCCCGGCCGCCGGAACCATCGGCTTGGGAGTCTGCACCGTGAGGGGACGCAGCCGGGTGCCTCTGCCGCCGACCAGGAGGATCGCTTCTGTCACCTGTCGTCTCTGCTTCCTGCCGGGACCGGCCGAACGTTGTTTCGGCCGGCCAGTGTATGCAGACCGTTCGATGGCGCCTTCGATGGCCGTGCGGTGTCCCTCGATGGCCCTGCGTACGTCAGGTGACTTCCGGTGGCCGGGCTTCAGCGGCCTTGGTAGCGGGCCGCCGCCTTCCTGGCCGAACCGAGCTTGCCGTAAAGGAGCCGTCCTGGGCACTCCGTGGCGAACCCGTCCCGATGGCCGGAGATCACATTCAGTCGTACGTTCTTTCCTTTTCGGTAGAGATTGCCACCACCCGACTTCAGGTATGTCCTGCCACGCGGATTGGCTCCGTAAAGACCGAGCTTCCATGCCGTCAGCCGCGCGATCGCCTTGAGCGCGGCGCCGGACGGCTTCGTGTCACTGAAGCTGCCGAGGACGGCGATCCCCATGCTGTTGGTGTTGAAACCGCGGGTGTGGGCGCCCATGACGGGCTTCGCCACGCCCCCCGCTCGGCCTTCGTAGATGTTCCCGCACTTGTCGACGAGGAAGTTGTAGCCGATGTCGCGCCAGCCACTGCTCACCACGTGGTAGCGATAGATGCTGCGGATGACTGAAGGGACCTGCGAACAGCGGTAGTTGTTGCCCGACGCCGTGTGGTGCACGAAGGCCGCCTTGACCTTCTTCGTGTAGACGAAGCCGCGCTCGCGCAGCCGCTCGTTCGCGCCCCAGCCACGGCGGGTGATGATGCGCGGGCGTGCGCCGATGTACGGCTTCGCGCCCGTGTACGGCTTCACGCGCTGCCCGCTCCGGCGTGCGGCGAGGAACGCGCGCTCCGTCTCACGATGGGAGAGCGCGGGGATCTCCGTGGCGCCCAGGGGCGCGAGGTCGACGTTGGCGGCGGACGCGGCAGACTCGGCAGCCCTCTCGGGGGACCCCGCGGTGGCGCCCGGAGCCCCCGCTGCGGAGCGCTGGGCTTGCGCGGGGGCTCCCGCGGTCACGTCGCCCGCCGGAGTGTGTACGGGCATGCCAGCGCGTACGCCTCTCGCACGCGCCCACCAGTGTGTGCCGCCCGTCTGCGCGCCCGCGCGTGGCGGGTCCGCACCGGGATCGACCAGTTCGAGGTGCAGGCCCCTGGGGAGCGGCGAGCGCCCCGGAACCCTCGCCCGTTCGCCCCCCGCCGCCTGCTGCGCGTCGACGCGAACCTCGACGCCGTCCGAGTCGCCCACCCACAGCGGCGCCGTGGAGCCGTGCACGCGGCGCGACGCGCCTTCGGCGGTGTCCGGGTCGGCGGCGTGTTCGTGGTTGTGCGTCTCGACGTTCTGCCAGCCGGACCAGTGACCGGTCCGGGCCGCGCGGGCGCGGACCTGGACGCGGCCGTGCAGCTCACGGTTCGGGTCGTCCCAGATGACACCGAGCAGCGAGAACGGCCGTACGTCCTGTCGGGTCAGGCCCTGTCCGGATGCGGTGGAGCCGAGGGCGCGTTCGCCGGTCAGCGGGACGAGCGGAAGGGACTGGGTGCTGCCGGGGACGGCGGACTCGGACGTCACCGCCGATGGCCCGGCCTGTGCCGGGGTGGGCAGGGCGAGCGGAAGGGCGAGAGCGGCCGCGCAGCTGACGCCGACGGAGGAAGCAAGGAATCCACGCATGCTCCTGATCCTGGACATAGTCATACATATCTGTCCATCGGGGAATTGACGGACCGTCGGACCCGCTCGCCCGAACCGGTGGCGCACCGGCGGCATGGACGGTCTGCCCCCCGCACCGCCCCCGCGTACGCTTGCGCGCGTGAATGCCACCGATCGCACCCCTGCCGACCTGCTGCGATCCGCGCTCGCCGCGGATCCCGCGCGCCCCTTGGTGACCTTCTACGACGACGCCACGGGCGAACGAGTCGAATTGTCCGTGGCCACCTTCGCCAATTGGGTGGCCAAGACCGCCAATCTGCTCCAGAACGAGCTGTCCGCCGAGCCCGGCGAACGGGTCGCGCTGCTGCTGCCCGCGCACTGGCAGACCGCGGTGTGGCTGCTCGCGTGCTCCTCGGTGGGCGTCGTCGCGGATGTCGGGGGCGACCCGGCCGCGGCGGACCACGTCGTCGCCGGGCCGGGGCAGTTCGACGCAGGGCTCGCCTGCTCCGGCGAGCGCGTCGCGCTCTCGCTCGCACCGCTGGGACGCCGCTTCCCGGTGCCGCCTGCCGGGTACGCCGACTACGCCGTCGAAGTGCCGACGCAGGGCGACCGCTTCCAGCCGTACGCGCCGGTGGATCCGGAGGAGCCCGCGCTGATCGTTGCCGGGGCCGAGTTCACGAGCGCCGAGGTCGTCGAGCGGGCCCGCGGGGACGCGCCCGCGCTGGACCTGACCGGGCCCGGCTCGCGGATTCTGTCCGCGCTTCAGTTCGACACGTGGGAGGGGCTCAGCGCCGGGCTCTACGCGCCGCTCGCCGCCGGCGGGTCCGTGGTGCTGTGCCGCCATCTGGAGCAGCTCGGGGAGGACGCGCTCGCCAAGCGGATCGAGAGTGAGCGGGTGACGGCTACGGCTCGCTAGCCGCCGTGGTGCCCTCCGGGGTGCGGCCCCGGCGTTCGGGGGTGCGCTTACCGGCGCGTACAGATTTCCGCTCTCTTGGGGACGGGCGCCGCCCCTGGCGGCACGCATGCCCGCAGCCAGCCGCGTGTCCCCCGTTCGGCCCATCTGCGTCCACCCCCGGCCCCCGCCCCGGGCCATGGTCGTAAGAGCAGCTCGACACGCTCGTAGGCCATGAGGGGTGAACCCACACGTGAGCGACACCGAAGGCGCGCCCTCCGGAGGCTCGGAGGGGCCGGGGCGGGGAGCGTCGCCCACCGGGGCCGGGCTCATACGCCGGCACCGGCGCTGGCTGCGTTACACCGCGATCGGCGTGGCCGTCGTGGTGGTCGGCGCCGTGGGAGTCGGCTGGGCCGCGTACGAGAAGCTGAACGCGAACATCACGTCGGACGACGACGCCGCCGCCGAGCTGGCCCGGTACGAGAAGGAGCGGCCCACCTCGCTGGTGCGGGACGCGCAGAACATCCTGCTGATCGGGTCGGACTCGCGCTCGGGGGACGGGAACCGGAAGTACGGCCGGGACTCCGGGACCGAGCGGTCCGACACCACGATCCTGCTGCACCTGGCGGCGGACCGGCGCAGCGCGACCGCCGTCTCGCTGCCCCGCGATCTGATGGTGGACGTGCCGAGCTGCCGGCGCCCGGACGGCACCCGCACCGAACAGGTGTTCGCGATGTTCAACTCCGCCTTCGAAGTGGGCGGTTCGGCCTGCACCATCCGCACCGTCGAGAAGCTCACGAACATCCGGGTCGACCACCACATGGTCGTCGACTTCCACGGGTTCAAGGACATGGTCGACGCCGTGGACGGTGTCGAGGTGTGCCTGAAGGAACCCATCGACGACAAGGCCGCCAAGCTGAAGCTGCCCGCGGGCAAGGTCGTGCTCAACGGCGAGCAGGCCCTCGGCTATGTGCGCGTGCGCAAGAGCATCGGCGACGGCAGCGACACCGACCGGATGGACCGCCAGCAGCGGTTCCTGGGCGCGCTGGTCAACAAGGTGCGCAGCAACGACGTCCTGCTCAACCCGACGAAGCTCTATCCCGTGCTGGACGCGGCCACCTCGTCGCTCACCACGGACCCGGGGCTCGCGAGCCTGCGCGGGCTGTACGACCTGGTGCGTGGCATGCGCAACATCGCCACGGAACATGTGCAATTCCTGACGGTGCCCCGGACGCCGTACGTCTACAACGCCAATCGCGACCAGCTCGTGGAACCCGAGGCGGCGAAGCTTTTCGCGCGGCTGCGTTCGGATGAGCCGGTGGCGGTCGCCACCCGTCTCCCAGAGGGGTCCGGGTACGACTCCGCATACGACTACGAAGAGGAGTCGTACGACGACGGGAAGTCCGGGGATAAGCGGTCCGGCACCCCCGAACCCCCACCCACTTTCCGCGGAAACACGGCCGCCCAGGACGCCTGCGGGTAAAGCGCAGCCCAAGGTGGGAACTGCTGCGCTAGAAGTCTCTGAGAAATAGGGCGGATTGCCCGGTTGTAGGGACAAGGAATTTGTCACCGTCGTCGCTCCACGCTGAACTGGGCGGATAGTGTGAGCGATCCGGTGCACCCGGCCACGAGGTCCGTCCTGGAGGTCGCGCACTGGTTGACCGAGACCCGAGCGCCTTTTGAGGGGGGAAGGCGCCGCGTGGCCCCGACGGAGGATTCAGACAACCGTGGACGCGCAAGGCCGTGGGCGGGCGGACGACATCGACCCCGCAGACCAGTGGGTGCTCAACCCGAACACCGGCGAATACGAACTGCGACTGACCCCTTCCGCACCGCAGTCGGGGGTGCCCAGGCCGCGGAGAGGATCCGGTGCTCCCGCGGGAGCGCGTGCGCACACGGCGCCGGGACGGGACCGTGCGGCACCCGGCACCGCCGTGCCCGGGCAGCGCAGACGGCGCGCCGAACCCCCGGAGCCGGTCCCGGGGCGCCGCCGCTCGCGCCCGAAACCCAAGAAGTCGCGGGCGAAGAAGATAGTGCTGTGGACCGGCGGCACCATGGCCTTCGTGCTGGTGGCCGTGTCGGCCGCCGCGTACGCCTACCTCAAGCACCTCGAGGGCAACGTCAATACGACGGACATCGGCAGCGCGGGCGCGAAGGGCTTCAGCAAGGACGAGGCCTTCAACATCCTGATCATCGGCACGGACAAGCGCACCGGCGCCGGCAACGAGGGCTACGGCGACAAGAACAGCGTCGGGCACGCCGACACCAACATCCTGCTGCACGTCTCCAAGGACCGTACGAACGCGACCGCGATGAGCATTCCGCGTGACCTGATCGTCAACGTCCCGGACTGCCCGACCGTACAGCCCGACGGCAGCAAGAAGGTCATCCGCGGCACGCAGAACGTCCGCTTCAACACGAGCCTCGGCCAGGACGGCCGCGACCCGGGCTGCACCATGCGGACGGTCAAGGAAGTCACCGGAATCGCGCCGGACCACTTCATGATGGCCGACTTCAACGCCGTCAAGACGCTGACCAGCGCGGTGGGCGGCGTGGACGTCTGTCTCGCCAAGGACGTCAACGACCCGGACTCGCACCTCAAGCTCTCCGCCGGCAAGCACACGATCGAGGGCGAGCAGGCCCTCGCCTTCGTGCGCACCCGGCACAGCTTCGGCAACCAGGGCGACCTCGACCGCATCAAGGTGCAGCAGCAGTTCCTGGGCTCGCTGATGCGCAAGATGAGCTCCAGCGACACGCTCACCAACCCCGCCAAGCTGGTGAATCTCGCCGAGGCCGCCACCAAGGCGCTGACCGTGGACAGCCAAATCGGCCACGTCAGCACGCTGAAGGACATGGCTCTGGAGCTGAAGAAGGTGCCGACGAAGAACATCACCTTCACCACGGTGCCCGTGATCGACAACCCGGCCGAGAAGGTCCACGCGACGGTCGTGGTGAACCCGACGACGTCCCAGCCCGTCTTCGACGCCATCAAGAACGACGTCTCCTTCACCGCCGTGAAGCAGAAGGAGAAGAAGGAGAAGGCCGCGGTGGCCGCCCGCCTCAAGGGGACCCGTTCCGCCGCCTCCGACATCCGCGTCGACATCTACAACGGCGGCGCCGACGCCGGCTCCGCACAGGAAACTCTTAACTGGCTGCAGAATGATGAGGGCGTGCTCAAGTCCAGCCAGCTCGGAAACGCTGACGAAACACTCAGCAAGACGACCCTCGAGTACTCTCCCGATCAGGCTGATCAGGCGCGCAAGCTGGCCGACCTCATGGGTCTGTCCGGTTCGGCGATGAAGCCCGGCAAGAGCGAGAAGAACTCACAGGGTCTGCCCGCGATCGTGCTGACCCTGGGCAAGGACTTCAAGGGTGCCGGGGTGTCGATGACCACTCCGACGAAGGCGCCGGACGTCGAGAAGTCCACGGCTGACAAGACGGTGTGCGCCAGTTGATGACCTAACGGGTCCGTCGAGCGTCTGACAGGACGTGAGATGTGTCCGGGGGGACACGAGATGTGTCCGGCCGGGCGCGCGACGGACCCGTTTGTCAGGCGCAGGGTGGGGAGGGGCAGGGAGATGGCGCAAAGCAGTGTGCGTGGGGAGGGAGCACGACCACGCGTCCGGCGAGCCGGCGAACTGGGCTGGGACGACAGTCTGTACGACGAGAACGGTGATCTCGTTCAGTCCGCCGGAGAAGGAGTTCGCACGGCCGACGACACGATGCCCCTCAAGCCGCAGGGGCACGGCCGGCACGGCGGCGGCGGTGGACGCCGACGCGGGGGTGAGGGGCGTCCGCGGCGCAGACGTCGCGCGCTGCGCTGGTCGGCGACGGTCCTGTCGGTCCTGATACTCGGCACCGCGGGTGCCGGTTATCTCTACTACCAGCACCTGAACGCCAACCTCAAAAAGGACGACCTGAACATCGGCGACGCGAAGGACCGCGCCGCCCAGTCCAAGCCGAACGCGGCGGGCCAGACCCCGCTGAACATCCTGCTGATCGGCTCGGACGCCCGGGACTCCACGGAGAACCAGAAGCTCGGCGGCGCCAAGGACACCTTCAACACGGCGCCTCGCGCGGATGTCCAGATGCTGCTGCACGTCTCGGCGGACCGCACCAACATGTCGGTGGTCAGCATGCCGCGCGACACGCTGCTGCAGATACCCGAGTGCACGGACCCGGGCACGAAGAAGACCTACGCGGCGAGTACGTCGCCCACCATCACGAACGACTCCCTGGGGCGCGGCGGCCCCGGCTGCACGGTCGCCACCTGGGAGAAGCTGACCGACATCCACATCGACCACTTCATGATGGTCGACTTCTCGGGTGTGGTGTCGATGGCGGACGCCATCGGCGGCGTCCCGGTCTGCGTGGACGCCAACGTCTACTCGCACACCTCCTCCGGGCACGGCTCAGGGCTGAAGCTCAAGGAGGGCACGACGTCCGTCAAGGGCAAGCAGGCCCTGCAGTGGCTGAGGACGCGGTACGGCTTCGAGGACGACACCGACATCGCCCGGACCAAGGCGCAGCACCAGTACATGAACTCGATGGTCCGCCAGCTGCGCGAGAACGCCACGCTGAGCAACCCGAACAAGCTGCGCAAGCTCGCGGACACCGCCACGAACGCGCTGACGGTCGACAACGGCCTCGGGACCGTGGCGAAGCTGTACGACCTGAGCAACGAGCTGAAGAAGGTCCCCACCAAGCGCATCACCATGACGACGATGCCGTGGCAGTACTCCTCCGCCACCAGCGGCCGGGTGGTGCCCAAGCCGGGTGACGCGGCGAAGCTGTTCCGGCTGGTCCGCGAGGACATCGCGCTGGACGGCAAGGACAAGAAGAAGACGACCAAGGAGAGGACCTCCTCGGACCCCGCCGCGGCCGACGACAAGATCGGCGTGATCGTGCAGAACGGCACCCGGACGTCCACGCTCGCCCCGGTCGGCGGGCGCGCCAACACGGTGGCGCAGCTGCTCGTCGGCAAGGGCTTCACGCAGACCAGCGCCGACCGGACGACGGCGACCGCCGAGGCGACGACGGTCATCCGTTACCCCAGCGCCGACCTCGAGGGCGACGCCCTCCGCGTCGCCAAGGCCCTCGGGGTTTCGACCAGCGCGGTGAAGAAGTCGACGGACGTCTCCGGGGTCACGCTGGTCGTCGGCGCCGACTGGCGTTCGGGCACCACGTACAAGGCGGCGGAGGAGGACGACACGACGCCGAAGTCGGCCGACGTGCTCAACGGTTCGGACACCACGGCGTGCATGCACGTCGACCCGGCCTACACCTGGTAGTCCGGGCCGCCGGAACCTATGCCGGGCGGTACTCAGTCGGAGCTGACTACCGCCGGGCGCCGGGACGCGATGACCTTCCTGGCCAGCGCCTTCGGGCTGGTGAGGAAGCCCCAGCCCCACGACATGTGCATCGTGGCGAGGGCGACGGGGATCTGGAGGCGCGCCCGTGGCGCCAGCCCCTTGCCCGCGGGCAGCGAGCCGAGCGCGATGGCCGCGAGGTAGCCGCCGGGGACGAGGAAGCCCCAGGGGGTCAGAGCCGCGCCCACGATCACACCTGCCGCGATCGCGCACACGGCGGTCGGCGGGGCGAGGTAGCGCAGGTTGATGGAGCCCTCGTGGTAGCGGGCGACGACATGCCGCCAGCGCCCGTAGTCCTTGTACTGCTTGGCGAGGGCCCTGATGGACGGACGGGGCCGGTAGGACACCCTCAGCTCGGGCGAGAACCAGATGAGCCCGCCCGCCTCCCGGATCCGGAAGTTCAGCTCCCAGTCCTGGGCGCGAATGAACTCCTCGTTGTAACCGCCCTGCCGCTCCAGCGCCTCGCGCCGGAAGACACCGAGATACACGGTCTCGGCAGAACCCGCCTCGCCGCCGGTGTGGAAGGCGGCGTTCCCGACGCCGATCTTCGAGGTCATCGCGGCGGCGACCGCGTGCTCCCAGTCGTTCTCGCCCTCGGCGTGCATGATGCCGCCGACATTCTGCGCGCCGGTCTCCTCCAGGAGCCGTACGGCGGTCGCGATGTAGTTCGGCGAGAGCATGCCGTGCCCGTCGACGCGTACGACGACGGGGTGCCGGGACGCCTTGATCGCGGCGTTCAGCGCGGCGGGCGTACGTCCGGTCGGGTTCGGCACGGTGTGGACCCGCTTGTTTTCATTGGATGCCGTCTCGCGCACGAGCTCGGCGGCGATCTCGTCCGTACGGTCCGTGGAGGGACCGATGGCGATCACGACCTCCATCTCGCCGTCGTACTCCTGCGCCAGGATCGCTTGGACGGCCCCGCGCAGATGCCGCTCCTCGTTGAGGACGGGCATGATCACAGAAACGGCGGGGGGCCGCACGTCAGACTTCTCGCTCATCGGACGTCACGTTACCGCGAATGGGGGACAGGGACGCGCGCCGCCCGGCCTAAGGCCCGGGCCGCAGATCGTATGGGCCTACGGTGCTCACGGGTCCCCACGTCCGGCCTCGTGGAACGCACCCCCTCCCCGTCCAGCCTCGCGGAGAACACATCCCCGCTCCCCGTCCAGCCTCGCGGAACGCATCCCACGTCCAGCCTCGCGGAGGTGTCCCCCCTTGCCCACCACGCCGCCCCGCTCCCCCGCACGCCCTCAGCGCCAGCCCCAACCATCCCGCTCGGGGCGGCCTCCCGTACGGCCCTCCGGACGGCCCCCCGTACGGCGCAAGAAGCCGCGCTGGGCCATGCGGGTGGTGACGACCATCTCCGTGGTGGTCCTCGCCTCGGCGGGTATCGGGCACGCGGTGGTCACCAGCCTGGACGCGAACATCGCCCGGGTCGACCCCTTCAAGGACATGAAGAACCGCCCGGAGGCGGGCCACGGCATGAACGTGCTGCTGGTCGGCACCGACGGCCGGGACAAGATCACGGAGGCGGAGCGGCGCAAGTTCCGGCTGGGCGGGGAGCCCTGCCACTGCACCGACACGGTCATGATCGTGCACATTTCGGAGGACCGGGAGCGGGCCAGCATCGTCAGCCTGCCGCGCGACTCGTACGCCGAGACGCCCGCGCACATCGACGAGACCACCGGCGAACGGCACGGCCCGCATCCGGTCAAGCTCAACGCGGCGTACGCGGAGGGCGGTCCGAACCTGACCGTGCGCACCGTCGAGAACATGACCCACGTCAAGATCGACCACTATCTGGAGGTCGATTTCATCAGCTTCATGAAGACGGTGGACGTGCTCGGCGGCGTACGGATCTGCACCACACAGCCGCTGAAGGACTCGTACACCGGACTCGATCTGGCGGCGGGTACGCATGACCTGGGCGGCGGTCAGGCCCTGCAGTACGTCCGCTCGCGGCACGTCGACGGGGCCTCCGACCTCGGCCGGATGCAGCGTCAGCAGCGGTTCCTGGCTGCGCTGGTCTCGCAGGCGACCTCGTCCGGGGTCCTGATGAACCCGATGAAGTTCCGCGACGTGACGCGGGCGGTGCTGGGCTCGGTGCGCGCCGACAAGGGCTTCGGCACGGACGAGCTGCTCGACCTCGGGCGGGCCATGCGGAACTTCTCCCCTTCCTCCTCCGAGTTCACGACGGTGCCGATCGAGCAGCTGGATTACGTCGTCAAGGGCCTCGGCTCGACGCTGAAGTGGGACGAGGCGAAGGCGGGACAGCTCTTCCAGAAGCTCCGCGACGACGAGCCGCTCACGGTGCACAAGGCTCGGCCCGCGGCCCTGCGCGTCGATGTCGCCCCGCAGCAGATCCAGGTCCAGGTCGAGAACGGCACCACGACGGCGGGCCTCGGCAAACGCGTCGACAGCGCCCTGGCCGCGACCGGGTTCCGTACGACGCAGCGGCCCACCAGCGCGCGCGACCTGACCACCCGCCGCACCGTGGTCTCCTACGACCCTCGCTGGGACCGCTCGGCCCAGTCCCTCGCGGCAGCACTCCCCGGCGCCGAACTGCGCGCGGTCACCGGCCAGGGGCCGCTGCTGAGGGTGACGGCCGGGACGGACTACAAGCAGGTGAGGCGGGTACGGGCGCAGGACGCGTATCAGGGGGAGGACGGGGTGGTGACGGGGGATCAGGTGGTGTGTCCCTAGGGCGCCCGGCAGGGGGACGGCCCCTCAGTCGTCCAGGCCTTCCGCCGCCCGCTTCTCCCGGAGCTCCATGATCGCCCGCCGCCGCGCCAGCCGGTGCGTGCGGCGGATCTGGGCCTCCTGATACCTCCGCTCGTCCTGCTCGCACTCCGGCAGCACCGCCGGCACCCGCCGCGGCTTCCCGTCGGCGTCGACCGCGGCGAAGACGAGATAGGCCGAGCCGACCTGCTGGGGTGGCGTCGACTCGTTCCAACGCTCGGCGAGGACACGGACGCCGACCTCCATGGAGGTACGTCCGGTCCAGTTCACCTGAGCCTTCACATGGACGAGGTCACCCACGCGGACGGGTTCCAGGAAAGCCATCTCGTCCATGGAGGCGGTGACGGCGGGCCCACCGGAGTGCCGTCCGGCCACCGCGCCCGCCGCGTCGTCGACCAGCTTCATGATCACTCCACCGTGCACCGTGCCCAGAAGGTTGGTGTCGCTGTGGCTCATGATGTGGCTGAGGGTGGTCCGGGACGCGGAGGTCGGCTTGCCCGGAATATCGGATTCCGTGCCGGGGGCCTGGTCTGTCATGGCGTCCACCTTATGCCGGGGGCACACAAGGGCCGCTTTGCATCAGCTCTGCAACAGCCGTGACCCAGATCTCCTGACTCTCTTGTAAGGCACACAGTGCGGCCCTGCACACTGGTCGGCATGAACGAATGGCCTGGGGGCACGTCCCGTCCGAGCGGAGCCGAGGATGGGGGAGGGTGGTCCGGAGACAATCGCAGCAATGGCGGCAACCGCTACGGACGCGGCAGCGCAGGCGCACAGCCTGAGGGCGCCCGCGTCATGCGGCAGGTCCGCCGCGGGCAGGCGAGGCCCGGCCCAGGGCCGGATGCGCCGCCGTACGGCGGGGTACCCCGGCAGCCGTCGTACGTCGATGGGCAGGGGTACGACGACGGATACGACAACGGGTACGACTCCGGCTACAACACGGGCCAGGTGTACGGAGCCCCGGGCGGCCCCGGCGGCCCGCAGGGACCCGGCCCCACCGGCACGCGAGGCCCCCGCCCCGCGCCGAACTGGCGGCGCCGGATCAAGTGGACCGCGATAACCCTGGTCACGGTGCTGGTCGCGGTCTCCGTCGGCACGTACTTCTGGGCGGACTCCAAGCTCCACCGTGACGTGGATCTCTCCAAGGTCATCGACCGGCCCGAGGCGGGCTCGGGCACGAACTATCTGATCGTCGGTTCCGACAGCCGCGCCGGCATGTCCGCCGAGGAGAAGAAGAAGCTGCACACCGGCTCCGCCGAGGGCAAGCGCACGGACTCGATGATGATCCTGCACACCGGGAGCAACGGCTCGACGCTGATCTCGCTGCCGCGCGACTCGAACGTGACGATCCCGACATTCCGCGGCTCGGAGTCCGGCAAGATCAAGGGCCCGCTGGGCACGAACAAGCTGAACGCGGCCTACGCCTTCGACGGCCCCACGCTCCTCGTGCGCACCGTCGAGTACAACACCGGCCTGCACATCGACCACTACGTGGAGATCGGCTTCGCCGGGTTCGCGAACATCGTCGACGCGGTCGGCGGCGTGGAGATGAACCTCGACAAGGGTTTCAAGGACAAGTACTCGGGCGCGGACTTCAAGGCGGGCAAGCAGACCCTCAACGGCGAGCAGGCCCTCGCCTTCGTCCGTACCCGCCACGCCTTCGCGGCCTCCGACCTGGAGCGCACGAAGAACCAGCAGAAGTTCCTGGCCGCCCTGGCCCACCAGGTCGCGACCCCTTCGACGGTCCTGAACCCCTTCAAGCTCTACCCGACGATGGGCGCGGGCCTCGACAGCCTCACCGTCGACAAGGACATGAGCCTGTGGGACCTGGGCGACATGTTCTGGGCGATGAAGGGCGTCACCGGGGGCGACGGCAAGTCCATGAACATGCCGATCTCCGGCTCCTCCGGCGGCAACCTGGTCTGGGACAAGGCAAAGGTGAAGACCCTGGTGAGCGAGCTGAAGAACGACGAGAAGGTCACGGTCTCGGGCAACTGACGACCGGGCCACCCAGGCCCAGCCGCACGCCACCAGCACGATGTGCGGCAGGGTCATACTCCCCACCCGGGTCGAGGGCACCAGGAAGGTGCCCTCGAGACCGGTCAGGCCCAGCTCACATGCTGGCGCCCGCCATCGCACGGCACATCTCGGCGCAGCGGCGACAGGACTCGGCGCAGCGCATCAACTGCTGGTCGTCCGGCATGGACATACACGCCTCGGCACACATGTCGCACGCCTTGGCGCACATGGCGCACATCTCGGCCGACAGGGGCGAGCGGCGCATCATCATGTCGGCGCACATGCGGGTCATCTCGGAGCAGTCCATGAGCGTGCGCATGATCTGCATCTGGGACTGGCCGCCCATCTGCATGCAGGAGCTCATGGTCTCCTCGCACATGCTGTGGCAGGCCATGCACGCCTCGACGCAGTCCTGCATCTCCTTGCTCATCGCGGTCATGGTTCCGGGCTGGGTCATGGCTCCTCCTGGGACGAGAGGGGTCCGGAGCGGACCCCGCGCCCTTCTGTGTTACGCCTGCCCGCCGCCCCGCGCCATCGGGCGGACGTGAACAATCCGCTACGAACACCTCACCGCCAAAGCGACAAAAGCCCCCGGAATCCCTCCAGGGGCTGTGCCGCCGATACGCCGATCGGTTACGCGTCCGCTCTCCCGCCCTACGGCAGGTTGCGGGCCATCACGATCCGCTGGACCTGGTTCGTGCCTTCATAGATCTGGGTGATCTTGGCGTCGCGCATCATGCGCTCGACCGGGTAGTCGCGGGTGTAGCCGTACCCGCCGAGGAGCTGGACCGCGTCCGTGGTGACCTCCATCGCCACGTCCGAGGCGAAGCACTTCGCCGCGGCGCCCTGGAAGGTGAGGTCCCGTTCTCCACCTCCGGCGGCGACGCGCTCCGACTTCGCCGCCGCCGCGTACGTCAGCTGGCGGGCGGCCTCGATCTTCATGGCCATGTCGGCGAGCATGAACTGGATGCCCTGGAAGTCGGCGATGGGCTTGCCGAACTGCTTGCGCTCCTGGACGTAGCCCTTGGCGTAGTCGAGGGCGCCCTGGGCGATCCCGAGGGCCTGGGCGGCGATCGTGATGCGGGTGTGGTCCAGGGTCTTCATGGCGGTCGCGAAGCCGGTGCCCTCTTCGCCGATCATGCGGTCGGCCGGGATGCGGACGTTGTCGAGGTAGACCTCGCGCGTCGGGCTGCCCTTGATGCCGAGCTTCTTCTCCGGGGCGCCGAAGGAGACGCCCTCGTCGGACTTCTCGACCACGAACGCCGAGATGCCCTTCGAGCGCTTCGTGGGGTCGGTGACCGCCATCACCGTGTAGTAGTCGGACACGCCCGCGTTGGTGATCCAGCGCTTCACGCCGTTCAGGACGTAGGAGTCGCCGTCGCGGACCGCCTTCGTCTTCATGCCCGCCGCGTCCGAACCCGCGTCCGGCTCGGAGAGGCAGTACGAGAACATGCCGTCGCCCTTGGCGAGCGGGGCCAGGTACTTCTTCTTGAGGTCCTCGGAGCCCGAGAGGATCACCGGGAGCGAGCCCAGCTTGTTCACGGCCGGGATCAGGGACGAGGACGCGCACACGCGCGCCACCTCCTCGATCACGATCACCGTGGCCAGCGCGTCGGCGCCCGCGCCGCCATACGTCTCCGGTACGTGCACCGCGTGCAACTCGGAGGAGACCAGCGCGTCCAGGGCCTCCTGGGGGAAACGGGCTTCCTCGTCCACCGCTGCGGCGTACGGCGCGATCTTCGCCTCGGCCAGCGAACGGATCGCGTCCCGGAGCATGTCGTGCTCCTCGGACGGACGGTACAGGTCGAAATCAGCCGATCCGGCCAAGGTCTCTCACGCTCCAAGGGATGCTGTGGTGGCGCTAACTACCGTTAAGTAACCCAAATTTTAGGGGCCCGCCCACGGGAGGGATACGTGAGCTTGGCGACAAGGGGAAAACACCGGGAGAACCGTCCGGTCAGGGCGCCCGGCAAACCCCCGACTATGCTCGACCAGCGCACCCACGGCCGTAAACCCCAGGAGCATTCATGGCCCTCAAGATCACCGTGATCGGCACCGGCTATCTCGGCGCCACCCACGCCGCGGCCATGGCCGAGCTCGGTTTCGAGGTCCTCGGGCTCGATGTGGTGCCGGAGAAGATCGAGATGCTCCAGCGGGGCGAGGTCCCGATGTTCGAGCCAGGGCTCGAGGAGCTGCTGCGCAAGCATGTCGCCGGGATCGAGGGGTCCACCGGACGGCTGCGGTTCACCATGGACTGGGCCGAGGTCGGAGAGTTCGGCGACATCCACTTCGTCTGCGTCAACACGCCGCAGAAGCACGGTGAGTACGCCTGTGACATGTCGTACGTCGACGCGGCCTTCAGGGCCCTCGCGCCGCATCTGCGCGCTCCCGCCCTCGTCGTCGGCAAGTCCACCGTGCCAGTCGGCTCGGCGGAGCGGCTGGCCGCCGAACTCGCGCGGCTCGCGCCCGTCGGGGACGACGCCGAGCTGGCCTGGAACCCCGAGTTCCTGCGCGAGGGCTTCGCCGTGAACGACACGCTGCATCCCGACCGGATCGTGGTGGGGGTGCGCAGCGAGCGGGCGGAGAAGCTGCTGCGCGAGGTGTACATGACGCCGGTCGCCGAGGGTTCGCCGTTCGTGGTGACCGACTTCCCGACCGCCGAACTGGTGAAGACCTCCGCGAACTCCTTCCTCGCCACCAAGATCTCCTTCATCAACGCCATGGCCGAGGTCTGCGAGGCGGCCGGCGGCGATGTCGCCAGGCTGGCCGAGGCGCTCGGGCACGACGAGCGGATCGGCAGCAAGTTCCTGCGGGCGGGGATCGGCTTCGGCGGCGGATGTCTGCCGAAGGACATCCGCGCCTTCATGGCCCGTGCCGGTGAGCTCGGTGCCGACCAGGCGCTGACCTTCCTGCGCGAGATCGACTCCATCAACATGCGGCGGCGCGGGCAGATGGTGGAGATGGCCCGGGAGGCGCTCGGGGGCGGTTCCTTCCTCGGCAAGCGGGTCGCCGTACTCGGCGCGACCTTCAAGCCGGACTCGGACGACGTACGGGACTCGCCTGCACTGAACGTCGCCGGGCAGATCCACCTCCAGGGCGGCCAGGTCACCGTGTACGACCCGAAGGGCATGGAGAACGCGCGGCGGCTCTTCCCGACGCTCGGGTACGCCGACTCCGCCGTCGAGGCCGTGCGCGGCGCGGATGTCGTCCTGCATCTGACGGAGTGGCGCGAGTTCCGTGAGCTGGACCCGGCGGTGCTCGGCAAGGCGGCCGCGGCCCGTGTGCTGCTGGACGGGCGCAACGCGCTCGACCCGGAGGTGTGGCGCCGGGCCGGGTGGACGTACCGGGCGATGGGACGCCCGACGGCCTGAGCGACGAGGTGACGCCGGTCCGGCCGAGGCTCAGTCGGCCGGACCGGCGTCCGTTGTATTCTGCACCACCGCCCGCCGCTGGCGTGTGTACTCCTTCCGGGCGGGGCACCCGTTCTGTCTGTGTGCCCGCTGAACGAGGAGGACGTCATGGAGCAGCCCGTCGCGCGTTTGCGTTCCGTCGTACTCGACTGTCCCGACCCCGGCGCGCTCGCCGAGTTCTACGCGCGCGTGGCGGGTGGCACGCCTGAGCCGGACGACGACTGGGTGGTCCTCAACGTCCCGGACGGGCCGCGGCTGTCGTTCCAGCGGGCGACGGGGTACGCGCCGCCGGAGTGGCCGCGGGCCGATCGCAACTCGCAGCAGTTCCATGTCGACTTCGATGCCGGACCCACCTGGGAGGACGTCGACGCCGCCCAGGAGAAGGTGCTGGCGCTGGGTGCCCGGCCGCTGGACCTGGACGACCAGAACGGCAAGAAGGACTTCCGGGTGTACGCGGACCCGGCGGGGCATCCGTTCTGCCTCTGCCGGATCGAGCACCCGTAAGGAGCCCTCAGCCGTCGAGGTCCGCGATCTTCGCCGCGGACGGTTCGCGGCGCTGCTGGGCGGCGCGGGCCGTGAAGTCCGCGCCCCGCAGCATCCGTTGGACATTGCCCCAGGTGAGCAGGGCGAGGTCGGACTCGGACCAGCCTCGGGAGAGGAGTTCCGCGATGAGGTGCGGGTAGCAGGAGGCGTCGGCCAGGTCCTGCGGGTGGGCGGCACCGGAGTCGTACGTGCCCGAGACACCGACGCACTCGGCTCCCGCGAGGGCGCGGACGTGGTCGAGGTGGTCGGCGACGTCCCGTACCGAGGGACCCGTCTGTTCGGCCGTGAGCGGGACGAGGCACAGGCCCTTGGCGGCGCCCAGTTCGCGCAGGACGTCGTCGGGCAGGTTGGCCGGGTGGGGGCGCAGGGCGCGGGCGGCCGAGCGGGTGAAGAGGACGGGGGCCTTGGTGACCGCGAAGACGCGGCTGATGGTGGCGTCGGAGGCGCCGGAGAGGTCGGCGAGGACGCCGATGCGGTTCATCTCGCGCAGCATCTCCTCGCCGAAGCGGGTCAGGCCCGTCCCGCTCGCCCAGGAGGCGCCCGAGAGCGTGAGGACCCGCAGGCCGAGCGTGCGCAGGCTGCGCAGGATGCCCATGGAGTCGCCGACGGCCGCCGCTCCGGCGGGGCCGAGCATGACGGCGACGCGGCCGCAGTTGCGGGCGTCGGTGATCTCGGCGGCGCCGTACGCCATGCGCAGGCCTTCGGGGTGGGCGCGGACCACGGTCTTCACCAGGTCCAGCTGCTCGATGGTCGCACCCACGGCGCGGTCGCCGGCGAGGCCCTCGGGCAGGTGCAGCGACCAGAACAGGGCGCCCACGTGCCCTTCCCGCATCCGGGGGATGTCCGTGTCCACGGCGCTCTCGCCCAGTTCCAGATCGAACCAGGGCAGGTGACGCAGCGCCCAGGGCAGCCCGCTGTAGCCGTCGGCGACGGGGTGGCCGGCGAGGAAGGCGTGGGCCCGCTGAAGCGGGTCGGCGTCGGCGTCGGGCTCCGCGGTCCCGGGGGGCAACTGCTCGGCCTCCGGCCAGGCGGCGCGCCCTTCGAGCTCGCCCACCTCGGTGGTGGCGTGCAGTTCGTCCTGCAGGTCTGCCATGACGTGGCTCCGTGGGGTGGACGGTGATCGCAGTACCGTCACCGTCGCACGGAGGCCGGGGGGCTTCCTGGTGGGTGGGGCGTTTGGGGGTACGTCCCACGTACCACCCACGTACATCCGCGGGCGTCCCACCCACCGGGCAGCCGTCAGCCGTCGAGCTGCTCCAGTGTCGCGTTCGAGGGGCCGCGGCGGGCCTGGAGGTCACGGGCCACGTCCTCGGCCGCGCCCAGCACCCGTACGGCGTTCTGCCAGGTCAGCTTGGCGAGGTCGGCTCTCGACCAGCCGCGGTCGGACAGCTCGGCGATCAGGTTCGGGTAGCCGGAGACGTCGTCCAGGCCGTCCGGGGTGAACGCCGTGCCGTCGTAGTCGCCGCCGATGCCGAGGTGGTCGACGCCGGCGACTTCGCGCATGTGGTCGAGATGGTCGGCGACGGTCGCCACCGTGGCGACGGGGCGCGGGTTCGACTCCTCGAAGACGCGGTGGATCTTCATGCCCTCGGCGGTGGTGTCGAGGTGGTGGAAGCCGTGGGCGCGCATGTTCTCGTCGGCCGCGGCCGTCCAGTCGACCGCCGCCTGGAGGACGAACTTCGGTACGAACGTCACCATCGCCACTCCCCCGTTGGCGGGCAGCCGCTCCAGGACGTCGTCCGGGATGTTGCGCGGGTGGTCGCACACCGCGCGCGAGGAGGAGTGGGAGAAGATGACCGGCGCGGCGGTCGCGTCGAGCGCGTCGCGCATCGTCGTCGCGGCGACGTGCGAGAGGTCGACGAGCATGCCCTCGCGGTTCATCTCCCGTACGACCGCGCGGCCGAACGCCGACAGACCGCCCACGGCGGGGACGTCGGTCGCGGAGTCCGCCCAGGCGATGTTGTCGTTGTGGGTGAGGGTCATGTAGCGGACGCCCAGGGCGTACAACCCCCGAAGGACGGCGAGGGAGTTGTCGATGGAGTGGCCACCCTCCGCGCCCATCAACGAGGCGATACGGCCCTCGCCGCGCGCCGACTCCATGTCGGCGGCGCTCAGCGCGGCACGCAGGTCGGCGGGGTAACGGTCGATCAACTGCCGTACGCAGTCGATCTGTTCGAGCGTCGCGGTGACCGCGCCCGGGAGGTCCGAGCGGACGTACACCGACCAGTACTGGGCCCCGACGCCGCCCGCGCGCAGCCGGGCCAGGTCCGTGTGCAGATGGGCGCTCTGGTCGGTGGCGATGTCACGGGCGTCGAGGTCGTAGCGGACCTGTGCGCGCAGCGCCCAGGGAAGGTCGTTGTGCCCGTCGACGACGGGGAACTCGGCGAGCAGCTCGCGCGCCTGGTCGAAAGACGACATGCGCGTCACTTCCCGAAGCCGAAGCCGTTGTTCGCGCCCTCGACCTTGGCGCGCAGCCGCTTGCCCTTCTCGGTGGCCTGGTCGTTCAGCTCCTGCTGGAACTCCCGCATCCGGCCGAGGAGTTCCTCGTCGTGCGCGGCGAGCATCCGGGCGGCGAGCAGGCCCGCGTTGCGCGCGCCGGCGACCGAGACGGTGGCGACCGGAACACCGGCCGGCATCTGCACGATCGACAGCAGCGAATCCATGCCGTCGAGGTACTTCAGCGGGACGGGCACGCCGATGACGGGCAGCGGGGTCACGGACGCCAGCATGCCGGGCAGATGGGCGGCGCCGCCCGCGCCCGCGATGATCGCCTTGAGCCCGCGCTCCACGGCCTGCTCGCCGTACGCGATCATCTCGCGCGGCATACGGTGCGCGGAGACGACATCGACCTCGTACGGGATCTCGAACTCGTCGAGGGCCTGGGCGGCCGCTTCCATGACGGGCCAGTCGGAGTCCGACCCCATGACGATGCCTACAACTGGACTCATTCGGTGATGGTGCCTCTCAGGTAACCGGCTGCGTGCCGGGCGCGCTCAAGGACGTCGTCCAGGTCGTCGCCGTAGGTGTTGACATGGCCGACCTTACGGCCGGCCTTCACGTCCTTGCCGTACATGTGGATCTTGAGCTGAGGGTCGCGGGCCATGCAGTGCAGGTACGCGGAGTACATGTCCGGGTAGTCGCCGCCGAGGACGTTCGCCATGACCGTCCACCTGGCGCGCGGGCGCGGGTCGCCGAGGGGGAGGTCGAGGACCGCGCGGACGTGGTTGGCGAACTGCGAGGTGATCGCGCCGTCCTGGGTCCAGTGGCCCGAGTTGTGCGGGCGCATGGCCAGTTCGTTGACGAGGATGCGGCCGTCACGGGTCTCGAAGAGCTCCACGGCCAGGTGGCCGACGACGCCGAGTTCCTTGGCGATGCGCAGCGCGAGTTCCTCGGCCTGCAGGGCCAGCTCGTCCGCTATGCCGGGCGCGGGGGCGATCACCGTGTCGCAGACGCCGTCGACCTGCTGGGACTCGACGACGGGGTACGCGACCGCCTGCCCGTGCGGGGAGCGGACGACGTTCGCCGCGAGTTCCCGTACGAAGTCGACCTTCTCCTCGGCGAGGACGGGAACACCGGCGCGGAAGGGGTCTGCCGCTTCCTCGAGGGAGCGTACGAACCAGACCCCCTTGCCGTCGTAGCCGCCGCGGACGGTCTTGAGGATGATCGGGAAGCCGTCCCCCTCCGCCGCGAAGGCCGCCGCGTCCCGAGGGTCGCTCACGATCCGGTGCCGTGGGCACGGCACGCCGATCTCGTCGAGCTTCGCACGCATCACGCCCTTGTCCTGGGCGTGCACGAGGGCGTCAGGCCCTGGGCGTACGCGGATGCCGTCCGCCTCCAGGGCACGCAGATGCTCGGTGGGTACGTGTTCGTGATCGAAGGTGATCACATCGCAGCCCCGCGCGAACTCACGCAGCGTGTCGAGGTCGCGATAGTCGCCGATGACGACATCGCTGACCACTTGCGCCGCGGAATCCTGAGGGGTGTCACTGAGGAGCTTGAACTTGATGCCGAGCGGGATGCCCGCCTCGTGTGTCATACGAGCGAGCTGGCCCCCGCCGACCATGCCGACTACCGGGAACGTCACCCTCCAAGAGTATCGGCCGCGCCACGGTGGCCGATTTCCGCGCCGAAAAGCCCGATTTTCCGGGCGGGTGTCCGCCACATTTCTTACCTGTGGGCCCGTCCACAGGCGCCACGAAGGGCCGCTGGTTAGCATGGCTGGGTCGAATGTGGCTGACCTATTCGACCGACGTATCCGACGAGGTACCCACGGACAGGGGCTGGCGACACCATGGACAGTGCTTCTTCGGGGTCTCATGCGGGGCCTCGCAGCGCGGTTCGCCGCCGATTCGATCTCCTGTTCAGGGAGATCGCCAAGTTCGGTGCGGTCGGCGGGGCGGGGCTGCTCGTCAATCTGCTCGTGTTCAACCTCGTACGCCATGTCACCGGTCTGCAGGTCGTGCGAGCCAGTGTCATCGCCACGGTCGTCGCGATCGTCTTCAACTACATCGGGTTCCGCTACTTCACTTACCGGGACCGCGACAAGGGCGGCCGCACCAAGGAGCTGACGCTCTTCCTGCTGTTCAGCGTGATCGGACTGATCATCGAGAACGGTGTGCTGTACGCGGCGACCTACGGCTTCGGCTGGGACAGCCCGCTGCAGAGCAACATCTTCAAGTTCCTCGGCATCGGCATCGCGACGCTCTTCCGCTTCTGGTCGTACCGGACGTGGGTGTTCCAGGCGCTGCCGGCCCGTGAGACGGTGGCCAGCGCTGAATCGTTCCTGGACGTGGAGCGACGCCCGCGGGCCGACGTACGCCGCTGAGTCTCCTCGCGGCGGGGCGCGGGCACCTCGGTCGGTCGACCTACCTGACCGTCCGCTCCTCGTCCACCGGCATCGGTGGCCTCTTCATCGGGGTGCGGGAGAGGAACAGACCGAACACCGGGGGCTGGGCCTGGAGCATCTCCAGGCGGCCCCCGTCGGCCTCCGCGAGGTCGCGGGCGACGGCGAGGCCGATCCCCGTGGAGTTGCGGCCGCTGATCGTGCGCTCGAAGATGCGGGCTCCCAGGTCGGCGGGGACGCCGGGCCCCTCGTCCGTGACCTCGATGACGGCCTGGTTGCCGGTCACGCGGGTGCGCAGCGCGACGGTGCCGCCGCCGTGCATCAGGGAGTTCTCGATCAGCGCCGCCAGGACCTGCGCGACCGCGCCCGGCGTGCCCACCGCCCGCAGATGCCGCTTGCCCGAGCTGACGATGGCGCGGCCCGCGCTGCGGTAGGCCGGGCGCCACTCCTCCAGCTGCTGCTTGATGACCTCGTCGAGGTCGAAGGAGACGGCGGAGCCGGTGCGCGGGTCGCGCGCGTTGGTGAGCAGCCGCTCGACGACGTCCGTGAGCCGCTCGACCTGCGTCAGCGCGATCGTCGCCTCCTCCTTCACCGTGTCCGGGTCGTCGGTGAGGGTGATCTCCTCCAGGCGCATGGAGAGCGCGGTGAGCGGCGTACGCAGCTGGTGGGAGGCGTCGGCGGCGAGGCGGCGCTCGGCGGTGAGCATGCGCGCGATGCGCTCCGCACTGCCGTCCAGGACGTCGGCGACCCGGTCCAGCTCCGGGACGCCGTACCGCTTGTGGCGCGGGCGGGGGTCGCCGGAGCCGAGCCGTTCCGCGGTCTCGGCGAGGTCGGTGAGTGGGGAGGCGAGGCGGTTGGCCTGCCGTACGGCGAGGAGGACGGCGGCGACGATCGCGAGCAGAGCGACGGCGCCGATGATCAGGAGCGTACGGCCGACTTCCCTCGTCACCGAGGAGCGCGGCTCCTGGACGGTGACCGTCTCGCCCCTCTCGCCGTCGGCGGTGGAGTGGATGACGTCGCCGGTGGGCTCCTTGCCGACCTCGATGGCCGGCCGGCCGGGGATGCGGATCACGGCGTAGCGGTCGTCCGTGACCTGGTTCTTGAAGATCTCCGCGGTGATGTTCTCGTCGCCGAGGATGCGGCTGTCCACGATGCTGGCCAGGCGCAGCGCCTCGGAGTCCACCCGCTCCTGGGCGCTGTTGCTGATCGTGCGGGTCTCGACGATCACGAGGGAGACGCCGAAGACGGCGATCACGACGAGCACGACGGCGAGGGTGGACTGGATGAGACGGCGACGCACGGGGCCCTCCGGGCGGGTTGCTTACGGTGACCAGTGTGCCTGGCGCTGCACCGGGGCGGGGGTTTTCGCCCCCTCCGCCCCCTACCCGTCCCGTACCTGGGGGCTCCGCCCCCGGCCCCCCCCGTAATCGCGCTCCGCGCCCGTCCTCGCACACCGGACGGGCCGGAACCGCTCAGCTCTTCTCGAAGCGGAAGCCCACTCCCCGCACCGTCGCGATGTACCGAGGGTTCGCCGCGTCGTCGCCCAGCTTCTTGCGGAGCCAGGAGATGTGCATGTCCAGCGTCTTCGTCGACGACCACCAGGTGGTGTCCCAGACCTCGCGCATCAGCTGGTCGCGGGTGACGACCCGGCCGGCGTCCCGGACGAGGACCCGTAGAAGGTCGAACTCCTTTGCCGTCAGCTGGAGTTCCTCGTCGCCCATCCAGGCGCGGTGCGACTCGACGTCGATGCGCACGCCGTGCGTGGCGGGCGGCTGCTGCGGCTCGGCAGCGCCGCGCCGCAGCAGGGCCCGGACCCGGGCCAGGAGTTCGGCGAGACGGAACGGCTTGGTCACGTAGTCGTCGGCGCCCGCGTCGAGGCCGACGACGGTGTCCACCTCGTCGGCGCGCGCGGTCAGGATGAGGATGGGGACGGTGTGCCCCTCGGCGCGCAGCCGGCGAGCCACTTCGAGGCCGTCCATACCGGGCAGGCCCAGGTCGAGCACGACCAGGTCGACGCCACCCTGCATTCCGGCGTCGAGTGCGGTGGGTCCGTCCTCGCGCACCTCGACCTCGTAACCTTCCCGGCGCAGTGCGCGGGCCAGCGGCTCCGAGATGGACGCGTCGTCCTCGGCGAGCAGTACACGGGTCATGGGGTGATGGTAGTCCGCCGCGGACGACACCAGTGGGGTGATCGGCCTCCGTGATTCACACCCTCCATCAGGGCGATTCTTACCTGCGGCTGTGGGATGCGATCCTGGTAAGCACCTTCGAATAAGCGTCCGTGGTTCCATTATCACCTGTGATCCATGTCTCAAGTCCTTCCATATGCCGCATTGACATGTCGTATGGTGACCAGACGCCTGTAGCACCACACGGGGACCTTTGGCGAGTATTTGACGCTGAAGGTCTCTTTTGTGTGCGGGCTGGTGTTCGCCAGCCTCGAAAGGAATGACCTGTGGCCGGGCCCGAGCGCGCCGACGCGCGAAGGGCGTGGATCCCGGTGGTCGCCGTTCACCGCTTCGCAATCCGGAGCGGACTCCCCGTGGGCGTGGGGTGAACGGTCGAACCCCGCCGGTGCCGGCCGCCCCCCACCGGGCGCGCGACGCTCAAGCAGCGCGTCCCGACCAGCAAGGAACGACCATGGCGTCCAGCCTGACGAAGGACTCGGTCACCCCGGGCACCCCCGGTTCCGAGAGGACCTTCTTCGGCCACCCCCGCGGACTGGCCACTCTCTTCATGACCGAGATGTGGGAGCGATTCTCCTACTACGGCATGAAGGCACTCCTCCCGCTGTACCTGGTGGCACCGGGCGGCCTGCACCTCAGCGCGGCCACCGCGACCGCGATCTACTCGGTGTACCTGTCGCTGGTGTACCTGCTCGCCCTGCCCGGCGGCTGGTTCGCCGACCGTGTTCTCGGCCCCCGCAAGACGGTCGCCGTCGCGGGCGTCATCATCATGCTGGGCCACCTCACGCTGGCCCTGCCCTCCTCCGGCACGTTCTACGGCGGCCTCGGCCTCGTGGCGATCGGTTCCGGTCTGCTGAAGGCCAACATCTCCACGATGGTGGGCCACCTCTACGACGGCCCGGACGACCCGCGCCGTGACGGTGGCTTCACGCTCTTCTACATCGGCATCAACCTGGGCGCCTTCGCCGCCCCGCTGATCATCGGCACCGTCGGTGAGAACGTGAACTGGCACCTGGGCTTCGCGCTCGCCGCGCTCGGCATGGCCCTGGGTCTCGCCCAGTACCTGCTCGGCGGCCGTCACCTCAACGCCCGCTCCCACGAGATCCCCACGCCGCTGTCGGCCGAGGAGAAGGTCGCGACGCTGCGCAAGTCCGCGATGTGGGCCGCCGTCGCCGTCGTCTTCTACTCGATCGTCGGCTTCTCCGGCCACTACACGCTGAACTGGCTGCTGGTCCCGATCACGCTCGCCGGTCTCATCATCCCGATCGTGGTCATCGGCCGTATCAAGCGGGACAAGGACCTGGACCGCGCCGATCAGTCGAAGATGTCCGCGTACATCTGGTTCTTCGTCGCCGCGGCCGTCTTCTGGATGATCTACGACCAGGGCGGCTCGACGATGTCGATCTTCGCCGACTCGTCCGCCGAGAACACCATCCTCGGCTGGGAGTTCCCCGTCTCCTGGTACCAGTCCGTCAACCCGGTCATGATCATGGCGCTCGCCCCGGTCTTCGCCTGGGCGTGGCTGGCGCTGAACAAGCGCGGCAAGGAGCCCAGCACGGCCACGAAGTTCGCGTCGGGTCTGATCCTGATCGGCGCGTCGTTCTTCCTCTTCCTGGCCCCGCTGACGATCGCCCAGGACGGCCACAAGGCCGCCGCGATGTGGCTGGTCGCGATCTACTTCGTGCAGACCGTCGGTGAGCTGACGCTCTCCCCGGTCGGCCTCTCCGTCACCACGAAGATGGCCCCCGCGAAGTACGCCTCGCAGATGATGGGTGTCTGGTTCCTCGCCGTCACCGCCGGCGACGCCACCACCGGCCTCCTGTCCATCGCCGAGGTCGACCTCAACAAGACGGGCATCGTCGCCCTGGAGGCCACGCTCGCCGTGATCGCCGGCGCCGCGGTGTGGATGTACCGCAAGAAGGTCAAGCAGCTGATGGGCGACGTGCACTGACGCACCTCGGCTTCAGCACGAGGACCCCGCAGCACCTCAGGTGCTGCGGGGTCCTTTTTCTTGCGCTCCTTGCGTCCCGTGTTCAGCCGTGCCGGGAGCGGAGCGGCAGCATCCCCGCCGCTCCGCTCCCGGCACCGGAAGGGTCAGCGCAGGCGCCGGCCCGGCATGAACGTGAAGACCGCTCCGCCGAGCAGGATCACCGTGCCCGCGACCAGACCGAGCGCCTTGAGCGCCCCGTGGCTGTCGGAACCCGTCTCCGCGAGGCCGCCGCCGGTGGATGACGTACCGCCCGAGGAGTCGCCTCCTGAGGCGCCGCTCGCCTGCTGGGTGGTGTCCAGGGTGAGGGAGACCTGCGACTTCGTGGGGGTGCAGGTCGTGGTCGTGCCGAGGGCCTTCACGGTCAGGACGCCCGGGGAGAGGGTCGAGCTGCCGCTCGCGCCCGGCTTGTAGGTGCCGGTGAGGTCGGGGATCTCGATCGGGTCGCCGGACTTGATCTGCTGGGCGTTGGTCGGCCCTTCGACGTGCACCGTGCCCTTGTCTGAGCCGCCCAGGACGACCTCCATGGACGGCTTGACGGAGTCGGCGGGGATGTCGGCCGGGCTGTCCATCACGGACTTCTTGAACTGGACGGTGAGGCCGTAACTCCCGCCGTCCTTCTTCGCGTTGATCTGCACGGGGGAGGTGGCGTTCTTGTCTCCGATGGGCGTCTTGCACGCGTAGGGGATGGAGACTTCCTTGCCCGTGAAGTCCGCCTGACCACCGCTGCCGCCCCCGGACGAGCCGCCCGTGTCGCCACCGCCGCTCGCGCTCACGCTCGTGCTCGGTGAGGGGGTGGACGAACCGGTCGGCAGCTGTGTCGGCAGCGTCGGCAGCCCCGTCGGCAGTGTCGGTGTCACCGTCGGGAGGCCGCCCGTCGTACCGCCCGAAGTCCCGCCGCTCCCCGTCACCTTGATCGTGGCCGCCGGGTTCACCGTCTCCTTCGGCGTGCACTTGGTGTCGGTGGAGATCGGCTTGCTGACGTTGATGTTGTACGCGTCAGGGGTCAGCGTGACGTCACCCGCCGCCGTCAGCTTCAGCTTGCCCGTCATGTCGGACAGCTTCATGTCGCTGTTCTTGGGGATCGCCGGGTTCGACCGGGGCCCCTCCATGGCGATGTCAGCGGTCTGCGCGCCGGCCGCCTTCAGTGTGCCGGTCGGCTTGACCGTGTCCTTCTCGAGGTCGAGGACGTCGGGGTTCTTGGACGCCGCCTGGACGAACTTCCAGGTGATGGTGACCTCGTCGCCCACCTTCGCCTCGGCGGGCGCGGTGATCTCCACCTTCGTGGTGCCCTCGACCGGGGGCAGCCCGGAGATCGAGGGCGGCACGCACTCCGTCTTGTACGACACCTCGGCGGCCTGCGCCGGGGCCGCGGCCACACCCAGCAGGATGCCCGCGCCGCCGAGCATCAGCGCGAGACCGGCCGCGCTCACTCTCCGCCCCGGCGTCGGTACCACTCTCCGTTGCTCGCTCACGTGGGTCCCTTTCTCGTCTGCGTCGTCGGACTGTTGTCTTGCGGTGCGGAGAGCTGACCGTTCGCCGCGGTCCCCGGATCGTTGTCCGGGGCGAACCATGGCAGGGTCGGGTTCGAGGAGGTCTTCGGAGCCACCGGTGCGGGGCTCAACCTCGGCATGCGTACGGTGAGTTCGGGCATCCTGAGGCCCCGGTGGCGCCGGACCCGCCCGTGTGAACCGCGCGGACGCACCCGGTCCACCACGGCCATCCCGACCCGGAACACCGCCGCCGGCACGACCACGCAGAGCAGGATCCAGAAGAGCGTCACGCCCCAGGGGCGGCCCACGCCCCACGGCTGCTCGGCGAGCACCTTCCCGCCGTACTTCAGCGAGACGGTGTAGTCGCCGTGCGCACCGGCCGACAGTTCGACCGGGAGTGTGATCCGCGCCTTCCGGCCGGGCGCGATCGTGCCGCGCCACTGCTGTTCCTCCCACTGTGGGGCGAACACCCCGTGGGAGGTGCCGACTTGGAAGACGGGGTTCTTCACGGCGGCGGTGCCGACGTTGCCGACCGTGAAGACGAGCTTTCGGGACGGCGGCGAGCCGAACCAGGTGAGCAGACCGCTCGACCCGTCGAGCCGGGTGTCCGTCAGCACGGAGAGACGCCCGCCGCTCTCCTCCTTCGGCAGCGGCTCGACCGAGTGCCCGGCGACCATGAAGATGGCGTCCGTCTCCGCCTTCGCGCCGGTGACCGTGGCGACGTGCACCACGCACGGACACGGCTTGGGCGGCTCGGCGACCGGCAGTCTCTTGCTGAAGTTGCCCTTGGCGTCGGTGGTGACGGCCCGACCGTCCGCGTTGGCACAGGAGTTGGTGCCGCCGATCACCCCTCGGGAGGGCACCGACTGGCCGCAGATCAGGATCATCAGCAGCGCCTTCGGCCGCCACCCGCTGCCGGTCACGGTGATGGAACCACCCGTTCCCGCCTGCGACTTGGACAGCTTCACGCCCGGCTTCTCGGCGGCGGACACCGGGGCGATCCCCGCCAGCGGGACCAGAACAAGCGCCAGGAGCGCCACCAGCGCCGGAATCCGCACCTTGCCACCAACGACGCTCACGACACCGCTCCCGTCAACTCGACTTCCCTACGCGGCGCTTCACTCGCCCCGCCGCCCCGCCTACGACGCCTGTGACGCCGTACGGCCCACAGGGCACCCACCGCCGCGAGGCCGCCCCCGACGCCCGCCACGGCGCCCCACGGCACGAACCGCGCCGACGCGGACGCCGTGTCGCGCGCCCCGCCCGCCGCCGTCACCGTCAGCCGCACGTCGGCCGCGTCCAGCGCCGGGGTGTCCCGCCACGGCTCGCTGAGCGCGACGCGGCGGCCCGGCAGGAGCTCGACGGGCAGGGTGCGCGGGGCCCGGTCGAGGAGTGCGCCGAAGACACCGTCGGCGTGCACGGCGAGCCTCGGGGTGAGCACGGTGGTGCCGCGGTTGACCAGTTCGTACGAGATCCGGCCGGCCCGCACGGTGACGTGTTCGACGGTGAGCGCAGACAACGCCGGTCCGGCCACCCGCAGTTGCACCCGCACCGCCGAGGAGCGTCCGCCGCCGCTCGTGACGATCGCGCCGGGATGGTCACCGGGCGCCGCCCCCGCCGGGACACTCACCGTGAACGGCACGTCGGCGCGGGTGTGCGCGGGAACCCGTACGGACAGCGCGCGCACCGCGACGCGCCGCCCCTCCTCCTGGCGTGCGAAGCCGATCCACGCGCCGGCGTCCGTCGACTTCTTCCGCACGGTGAAGGCGCCGCCCGCGGTGTTGTCGGCGTCCGCGCCGCGCAGCCGGACGGTGAGCGCGCGCCCGCCCGGGTTGAGCACGGACACGGAGTCCTGCAGGACCGTGCCGGGCGCGCCCTCCGCGTAGACGTACGGCCGTCCGTCGGATGCGCCGCCGGCGGCCGGCACGACGGACCAGCCGTCAGCGGCCGTGGCCACCGGTGCCGTGCTCAGCAATACCAAGGTCAGGCCCAGCACACGGGCAGGGGAGAGTGCGTACGGCATCGGCGGCTCCCGGAAAGTCCGACGTACGAGGCGTCAGCGGCGTACCGCCTGATGCCTGCGCGTCAGCCACAGCACGCCCGCCGCGCCCGCGAGCAGCACCGTGCCGCCGAGGGTGCCGAGGGCGATCGCCGAGTCCTCGGGGCCGGTCTGCGGGAGCTGGCCCCCGGAGTCCGAGCCCGCCTGACTCGAGCCCGATGAACCCGACGAACCCGAACCGCCGCTCGCCGCTGTCACGTCGAGGGTCAGCGAGGGCTTGGGGTTGTTCGAGGGCGTGCACGTGGTCGTCGTGCCCAGCGCCTTGATGGTGAGCACGCCCGCGGTGAAGGTGACCTTGCCGGTCTTCTTCGGTGTGTACGTGCCGCTCAAGTCGCTGATCTTAATAGGGGTGTTGGCGGGGATCGCGGCGGCGTTGGCCGGGCCGCTCACGGCCACCGTGCCGCTGTCCGCGCCGGCCACCTTGATGACGGCGCTCGGCGACATCGCCCCCTTGCCCAGCTCCACCGGGCTGGAGGAGACGCCCTTCTGCCAGGACATGGTGAGCTTGTAGCCGCCGCCGCTCTGCACGCTCTTGATGTCGATGGGCGAGACGGCGCTCTTGTCGCCGATCGGCGTCTTGCACTGGTAGTTCACGTCCACCACGTCGGCCTGGGCTGCGGGGGCGGCCATCAGCACCGCCGAGCCGGCCAGTGCCGCGGCGAACGCGAGCGCGGCGGTTCGTTTCGGATACGTCCGGTTCGACACGGTCCCCTCATTCCTGACGGCACATCAGATCGGCCGTCAAGGTACGCCCGGGGCCTTGCCGAGGGAAGACAAAGTGCGCGCCGGATCTGTGCTGATCCCGCGCGCACGAATAGGGGTTCGAGTGAAGCTCGAACCCACGGTAACCCCAGACAGACCCTAGGCAGGGGCGCCGAGTTCCGCCCAGACCGTCTTGCCCGCGACCCCCGGGGCGCGTACGACCCCCCAGTCCAGGCACAGCCGCTGCACGATGAACATCCCGTGGCCGCCGGGGCGTCCGGCGCGATGCGGGGTGCGCGGGGCGGGCTGGCCCGCACCCCGGTCGGAGACCTCGATCCGCAACACCTTGCTGTCGCAGGCGATCCAGAGCTCGTCCGGGCCCTCGGCATGCAGACAGGCGTTGGTGACCAGTTCGGAGACGACCAGCAGGACGTCCTCGGCGGCGGCCCGCTGGTCGGCGCTCGCGGCGGGCAGCCAGCCCCACGCGTACAGCGCCTGCCGGGCGAAGTCACGGGCGAGCGGCACGACACCGCTGTGACCGTCGAAGTTCAGCCTGCGGGCCCGACGGCCGACGGAGGGGACGGCCACGCCGTCCGGGGACGCGCCGTCTGCGGACGGCACACCGTCCGTGGACGCCCCGGAAGCGCCGCCGTCGCCCGACTCCGGGCCGCGGTCGCCCGGCGAGTAAGGCCGGGTGGTGCTCATCAGCGCTTCACCTCACCGATTCACCGGTTCACGATTCAAGACTCAGTACGTTTCAAGGCTCAGTACGGGCGGATCAAACTTGCGGGTCGAGCTTGTGGATCAACGGCTTTCACCGCTTTGGCTGCCGACATATGCGCCGTCGGCACATTCAGGATGTCTCCTGCCCGACCGAACCGTCCGAACACCCACTTATTCGGCACGGAACGTGTGACGCGGATAACGTATCGATCACGCAGGGGGACCTGAGGCATAACTTTGACGCGGACAGGCCCGTCGGGCTAGTCGGCCAGGGCCGCTTCGAGCGTCTCGTGGACGGTGAAGACGGCCTCCGCCCCGGTGATCTCGAAGACCCGGGCGACCACCGGCTGCATCGCGACCAGATGAACCCCGCCCCCCGCGGCCTCGGCCTTCAGCCGGGCGCCGAGCAGCACGTTCAGCCCGGTGGAATCGCAGAACTCCAGGCGCGAGCAGTCGACGACCAGCCGGGCGTACCCCTTTTCGAGGCAGCCTTCGAGTGGTTCGCGCAACAAGTCGGCCGTGTGGTGATCCAGCTCACCCGAGGGGGTCACGACGGCGCTTGAGCCCTCTTCCCGCACCTCGACAAGAAGCCGGCCCGACTGTGCGCTGCCGACCGTCCCGCGGTCCATGCCGTCTCTCTCCCGAGCGTCGCGACTAGTGATGTACGCCCTCGAACACTACGCCTTCCCCACGCCTCCCGACACCCGAACAACCGCCCGGAAACGGACATTTCCCCACGTAACGCACTTGCGACAACCTTGGGAAAGCGGGTAGGGCTAGTAGAGACACGTATCCGAACACGGCCGGCTTTGGAGGCGCCGCACACCGCAGTGCACGTATTGGCATCGGCGGCCATATGCCGAGAACGATGGAGGACATCATGTCACCCCGGCTCGACGCATCGCAGACCCAGACGGCGACGTCGACACCCCCTCCGGAGTACCCGGAGCGCTTCGCCGAAACCGCGGGAACCGAAGAAACCCACGGCTTCGACGGACTCGCCGGACTGCCGGAGATCCCCCCGTACGACGAGGTGGGGCCGGTGGACGCACGGGCCCTGTCCAAGACGCTCTTCGAGCGGCTCGAGTCCCTCGAAGAAGGCACGTACGAGTACTCGTACGTCCGCAACACGCTCGTCGAACTCAACCTCGCGCTGGTGAAGTTCGCCGCCTCACGCTTCCGCTCCCGCAGCGAGCCGATGGAGGACATCATCCAGGTCGGCACGATCGGCCTGATCAAGGCGATCGACCGCTTCGAACTCAGCCGCGGAGTCGAGTTCCCCACCTTCGCGATGCCGACGATCGTCGGCGAGATCAAGCGCTTCTTCCGCGACACCTCCTGGTCCGTGCGCGTACCGCGCAGACTGCAGGAACTCCGGCTCGACCTGGCCAAGGCGGGCGACGAACTCGCCCAGCAGCTGGATCGCGCCCCGACGGTGGGAGAGCTGGCGGAGCGCCTGGGCATCACCAACGACGAGGTCGTCGAAGGCATGGCCGCCTCGAACGCCTACACGGCCAGTTCGCTGGACGCCCAGCCCGAGGAGGACGACTCCGAGGGCGCGCTCGCGGACCGCATCGGCTACGAGGACCACGGACTCGAAGGCATCGAGTACGTCGAGTCCTTGAAACCCCTGATAGCCGAACTCCCGCCGCGCGACCGCCAGATCCTCTCGCTGCGCTTCGTCGCGGGCATGACCCAGTCCGAGATCGGCGACGAACTCGGCATCTCCCAGATGCATGTCTCCCGGCTGCTGTCGCGCACGCTGGTGCGGCTGCGCAAGGGGCTGACGCTCGAGGAGTGACACGGCCCGCGAACCGGCAGCGGTTCGCGTCCCCGCCGCCTCCGGTGGAGGCCGAGGGCGGCCCGACGCCATCATCGAGGCCGGGCCGCCCTCGGCCTCCCACGGCGGTGGTGGCGCTGCGTCTTCCGGACCTTCGCCTCGTTTGCCGGAGATCTTCCTCGGTTACCCGGAGAAACCTCTCTCCTCTTTGTTCAAAGGGCTACCTCCATCACCATGGGCACCTCAAACTGGCCGGTACGTCAGGACGGGGGCGAGTGACCGCACGGGGTGCGAGGAGGCCGACACATGGCTCAGGGCGACCGGGCCGACAATGATGCCGGAAGCGAGGTCGCCGGGGGCGGCGGCTTTCACGCGGGCGCGTCCGACGCGCGGCTCACCGAGCTGCTCAGCGCCGCCACCGCCATCGCGTACCCGGCCCTCCTGGAACTCCGCGGCCGGCACCGCCCGTCGGTTCTCGCCTACGCCCGCCTGTGCTCCGCCAGCGAGTCGGCGGCAGGCCAGCTCGCGGCGCAGGCGTTCACCCTCGCGGCCCGGGAGACGGCACGCGGCAGGGGTCCCGGCGTCCCCTGGCGGCACCAACTCCTGCTGCTGACCGGGCGGGTGGCCGCGTCCTGGGCGACGGACGAGCGGGCCGCCGGCCTGGACGCCGGTCTGCTCCTGGTGCTGAACACGGCGGGCTCCGACGGCCCCGTCCCGCCCATGCTCGCGGCGTTCCAGTCGCTCCCCTCCCGCGCCCAGGGCCTCATCTGGTACGGGATCGTGGAGCGGGAGACCGCGGAGCGGACGGCCATATTGCTCGGCCTCACCCGTGCGGACGTGACGTACGGCACCGAGCCCGCGCTTCAGTCCCTGGGCCAGGCCTGTCTGAGGTCACGGCTCGCCGCCTCCGACGATCCGCGCTGCGCCGACTTCCGCCGGCTGATCGAGGAGGCGGTACGGCCCGACACCCCTCGTTCCAGCTCCGACCTGCACGCCCACATGGCGCACTGTCCGCACTGCACGACGGCGTACGAGGAAGTGTCCGCCCTGCGCGACCACCCGCGCACCGCCCTGGCCGAGGGCCTGCTCCCCTGGGCGGGCACGGCGTACGTCCTGCACGGCACAGGCGAGCCGCGAGCCGACCCCCGTACAGGGGCGGCGGGTTGGTCCCGTGCGAAGCCGGGGAACCGGCCGCCGTCCCGGCGCTTCGTCCTGGCCTCGGCGGCCCTCGGCGTGGCGCTCGCGCCGCTGCTGCTCCTGCTGCCGTCGGGCTCTCCGTCCCCGGACGCGGCGGGCTCGGTGAGCACCCCGGCCGGCCCGCCCTCGGTGACGGTGACAGCGACGGTCTCCGCGACCCCGCCGACCCCTTCGCCCTCCGCGACCTCCACCTCCCCGTCGCCGTCACCGTCACCGTCACCGACGAGGAGTACGGCCCCGTCGAAGTCGCCGAGTCCGAAGCCGACCCGCACGCCTTCCCCGACGTACCCGCCGAACGGCACATACGCGCAGGTGGTGAACGTCGCCTCGGGCCGATGCCTGGACATCCGCGACGGCGACCTGGAAAAGGGCACGGACGTCGTCACGGCCGCCTGCGGCTCCTCCCCCACCCAGCGCTGGCGCGTCGACGCCTCCCGCGGTGTCCTCCAGTCGTACGCCGACTCCGACTTCTGCCTGGACAGCCGCGGTTCCGTCGACAACGGCGTCGGGATCTGGGAGTGCGCGTCGGTCGACGGCGACAACGGCGAGAACCTGCGGTTCACCGTGGACGACGACGGCGTGATCCGCCCGGCCGTCGCCATCGAGACGGCACTCACGCCGGACGGCGACGGCGGTCTGTCGCTGCTGCCGCTGGACGGGGGCGCGGGGCAACGATGGCGGCGGGGGGCCTCCTAGCCTCTGCCCTCAGACCTCGCGTACGCCGCGCCGCCAGACGCCGGCGACCAGGGGAACCCCCGGTCGGTAGGCGAGGTGGACGTGGCTGGGCGCGTCCAGCAGCGTCAGGTCCGCGTACGCGCCCGGCGTGAGGCGGCCGATGTCGTCCCGGCGCAGGGCCGCCGCACCGCCCGCCGTGGCCGACCAGAGGGCCTCGTCCGGGGTCATGCGCATGTCCCGTACGGCGAGGGCGACGCAGAACGGGATCGAGGACGTGAAGGACGAACCCGGATTGCAGTCGGTGGAGAGCGCGACGGTCACGCCCGCGTCCAGCAGGCGGCGGGCGTCGGGCCACTCGGCGCGGGTGGAGAACTCGGCGCCGGGCAGCAGGGTCGCGACGGTCCGGCCATTGGCCAGGGCGTCCACGTCGGCGTCCGTGAGGTGTGTGCAGTGGTCGGCGCTGGCGGCGTCGAGTTCGACGGCGAGCTGGACGCCGGGGCCGTAGGAGAGCTGATTGGCGTGGACGCGCGGGTGCAGGCCCTTCCCCTTGCCCGCCGTGAGGATCGCGCGGGCCTGGTCGCCGTCGAAGGCGCCCTTCTCGCAGAACACGTCGACCCAACGGGCGTACGGGGCACAGGCGTCGAGCATCTCGCCGGTCACCAGGGCCACATACGCGGCCGGGTCGTCGGCGTACTCCGGGGAGACGATGTGCGCGCCGAGGTAGGTGACCTCATCGGTGTGGGCTGCGGCGATACGCAGGGCCCGTGCCTCGTCCTCGACGGTCAGGCCGTAGCCCGACTTCGTCTCGAAGGTCGTCGTGCCCTGGCGCAGGGCCTCGCGGAGGTAGTGCGTGAGGTTGCGTTCCAGATCCTCGTCGGTGGCGGCGCGGGTGGCGGCGACGGTGGTGCGGATGCCGCCGGCCGTGTAGCCGCGGCCGGACATGCGGGCGTTGAACTCCTGGGTGCGGTCGCCCGCGAACACGAGGTGCGAGTGGGAGTCCACGAAGCCCGGGATCACCGCCCGGCCACCGGCGTCGACCCGATTGTCAGTGGCGGGTGCTTTGCTTGATTCACCGGTCCATACGACACGGTCGCCGTCGATGACGACGGCCGCGTCCTGGATCAGACCGAGGGGGGACTCGTCACCGAGGGAGGGATCGTTGGTGACCAGACTGGCGATGTTGGTGATGACGGTGCTCATGGCGTCCTTGTCGGCTATGAGGCTGTGGGCGGGCGTCAGGCGCGCAGGGCTTCGACGGCGTCCGCGAGCGCTGTCGGCACATCCGGTACGAGGGTGTGCGCGCCGTCTCGCACGACATGCCGGCCCGCCACGACCGTGTGGCGTACGTCGGCCGCCGTCGCGGCGAATACGGCCGTCTCGGCGCCGAGGCGCGGCAGCGGCCCCGCTGTTCTGACCGAGTCGAGGGCGATCGTGGTGAAGTCGGCGCGCGCGCCCGCTTCGAGGGTGCCCGTGTCACCCCAGCCGAGGGCCGCGTGGCCGTCGGCGGAGGCGGCGCGCAGGAGGGCGGCGGCCGTCCAGTGACCGCGGGTGCGGGTGCGCAGCCGCTCGTTCAGCTCCATCGCGCGGGCCTCTTCGAGCAGGTCGATGACGGCGTGGCTGTCGGAGCCGAGGGAGAGGGGCGAGCCCGCTCGCTGGAGGGCGACGGCGGGTCCAATCCCGTCGGCGAGGTCGCGTTCGGTGGTCGGGCACATGCAGGTGCCGGTCCCGGAGCCGCCGATCAGGGCGATGTCCTCGGCTGTGAGGTGGGTGTTGTGGACGCCGGTCGTGCGCGGCCCGAGCACACCGTGGTCGGCGAGCAGCCGGGTGGGCGTGCAGCCGTGGGCGGCCTGGCAGGCGTCGTTCTCCGCGGTCTGCTCGGACAGGTGCACATGGAGCGGGGCCCGCCGCTCCTCGGCCCAGCGCGCGACCGTCGCCAACTGCCCCGCGGGCACGGCCCTTACGGAGTGAATGGCCGCACCGATCCGTGCGTGATCCCGGTCCTTGAGAAGTGAAGAGCGTTCCGCCCAGGCGTCGGCCGTGCCGTCGGAGAAGCGGAGTTGGCGCGGGTCGGGGGCCCGCCCGAAGCCGGAGGAGAGGTAGGCGGTGTCGAGGAGGGTGATGCGGATCCCGGCGGCGTCGGCGGCGGCGATGAGCGCCTCGCCCATGGCGTTCCGGTCGGCGTAGGGGGTGCCGCCCGGGGCGTGGTGCACGTAGTGGAACTCGCCCACGGCCGTGACGCCCGCGAGCGCCATCTCCGCGTACACCGCGCGGGCCAGCGCGTGGTAGGTCTCGGGAGTGAGCCGTTCCGCCGTCGCGTACATGATCTCGCGCCAGGTCCAGAAGGTGCCGGAGCCGACCTGGACGGTGCCGCGCAGGGCGCGGTGGAAGGCGTGCGAGTGGGCGTTGGCGAGCCCTGGGAGGGTGAGTCCGCGCAGGATCTCGGCGCCAGGGGGCGGGGTCGCGGTGTCGGTGCGGACTTCCGCGATCCGCCCGTCCCTCACGTCCAGGGCGACGCCCGGCTCGACGTTGGGGTCGAGCCAGGCGTGTTCCAGCCAGTACGTCTGCGTCACCTGCAGGCCAGCCCTTCGAGTACGTCGGCGAGTGCGGTCACCCCGGCCACGCAGTCGTCCTCGGCGGCGTACTCCGCCGGGGAGTGCGAGACACCCGTGGGGTTGCGTACGAACAGCATGGCGGTCGGGACGGTGCCGGAGAGGATTCCCGCGTCGTGTCCGGCGCCCGTACCCAGGACGGGGACGGTCAGTCCCGCCTCCTTGCCGAGGATGCGGGCGAGTTCGTCGCGCAGGGCGTGCTCGAACTCCACGACGGGGGTGAACGACTCGCGGACGATGTCGAGTGCGACGCCGTGCGCGTCCGCGTACTCGCGGGCCGCCCTCTCGATGCCGGTGACGACCGTGTCCAGGGTCGGCTGGTCGGCGGCGCGGGAGTCGAGCCAGCCGCGGACGAGGGAGGGGATGGCGTTCACGCCGTTCGGCTCGACGGAGATCTTGCCGAAGGTGGCGACGGCGCCCGCGAGCCGTGCCTCGCGGCGGGCGGCGAGCACGGTCTCGGCGTACGACAGCATCGGGTCCCGGCGGTCCACGAGCCGGGTGGTGCCGGCGTGGTTGGCCTCGCCCCGGAAGTCGAACCGCCAGCGGCCGTGCGGCCAGATGGCGCTGGCGATGCCGACCTGGTCGCCGCTGAGGTCCAGGGCACGGCCCTGCTCGACGTGCAGCTCGACGAAGGCGCCGATCCGGCCGAGCCGCTCGGGGTCCGGCCCGATGGCGGAGGGGTCGTACCCGGCACGCTCCATGGCCTGCGGGAGGGTGATGCCGGCAGCGTCGGTGAGCTTGTGCGCCTGCTCGACGGTGAGCTGCCCCGCGGCGAGCCGTGAGCCGACACACGCCAGCCCGAACCGGGCGCCCTCCTCGTCACCGAAGTTCACGAGGGCGAGCGGCCGGGTGAACTCGACCCGGCGGGCCCGCAGTTCGTCCAGTGCGGCGAACGACGACACGACCCCGAGGGGCCCGTCGAACGCCCCGCCGTCCGGCACGGAGTCCAGATGCGACCCGGTGACGACGGCGTCTCCCGCGGCGGGATCCCCGAGCCAGGCCCACTGATTTCCGTTCCGGTCCACCTCGTACGTCAGCCCACGCGACTCGGCCTGCGTCTTGAACCAGTCCCGGCAGTCGGCATCGGCCCCGGTCCAGGCAAACCGGCGGTATCCACCGGACTCCGGGTGCCGCCCCATGGGCTTCAGCTCACGCCACATGTCGTGGAAGGAGGAGGCACCAGGCTCTGCGGAGCCGCCAGGCGGACCCGCGGACGGCGACGAGGCCGCCGCCCCCACGGGGGAGTTGCCGCCCCGCGCCAACGGCGCGGCTTCACGCTGGGTCACGCGGACTCGCCTTCCCGCATCGGGACGCGGACGCCGCGCTCATCGGCGACGGACTCGGCGATGTCGTACCCGGCGTCCACATGCCGGATGACCCCCATCCCGGGGTCATTCGTCAGCACCCGGCGGATCTTCTCGCCGGCGAGCTTCGTGCCGTCGGCGACGGAGACCTGCCCGGCATGGATGGAGCGCCCCATGCCGACACCGCCACCGTGGTGGATGGACACCCACGACGCGCCGGACGCCACGTTCACCATGGCGTTCAGCAGCGGCCAGTCGGCGATCGCGTCGGAGCCGTCGAGCATGGCCTCGGTCTCCCGGTAGGGGGAGGCGACGGAACCGCAGTCGAGGTGGTCGCGTCCGATGGCCAGGGGGGCGGCCAGCTCACCGGACGCCACCATGTCGTTGAAGCGCTCGCCGGCCTTGTCGCGCTCGCCGTAGCCGAGCCAGCAGATACGCGCGGGCAGGCCCTGGAAGTGGACGCGCTCGCCGGCCATCTTGATCCAGCGGTGCAGGGACTCGTTCTCGGGGAAGAGGTCGAGGATCGCCTTGTCGGTCTTGGCGATGTCCGAGGCCTCACCGGACAGGGCCGCCCAGCGGAAGGGGCCCTTGCCCTCGCAGAAGAGAGGGCGGATGTAGGCGGGGACGAAGCCGGGGAAGGCGAACGCCCGGTCGTACCCGGCGAGCTGGGCCTCGCCGCGGATCGAGTTGCCGTAGTCGAAGACCTCCGCACCGGCGTCCATGAAGCCGACCATGGCCTCGACGTGCCGGGCCATGGACTCGCGGGCGCGGGTGGTGAAGCCGGCCGGGTCCTTGGCGGCGTAGGAGGCCATGTCGTCGAAGTCGAGGCCGAGGGGGAGGTAGGCCAGCGGGTCGTGGGCCGAGGTCTGGTCGGTCACGATGTCGATGGGGGCGCCCTCGGCGAGCATGCGCGGGAGCAGGTCGGCGGCGTTGCCGAGGAGACCGATGGACAGCGGCTTGCGCTGGTCGCGGGCCTCGACGGCGAGCTGGAGCGCGTGCTCGAGCGAATCCGCGCGAACGTCCAGGTAGCGGTGCTCGATGCGGCGCTCGATGGCACGCGGGTCGCAGTCGATACAGATCGCGACGCCGTCGTTCATCGTCACGGCGAGCGGCTGGGCGCCGCCCATGCCACCGAGGCCGGCGGTCAGCGTGATGGTGCCCGCGAGGGTGCCGTTGAACTTCTTCGCGGCGACGGCGGAGAAGGTCTCGTAGGTGCCCTGGAGGATGCCCTGGGTGCCGATGTAGATCCAGGAACCGGCGGTCATCTGGCCGTACATGGTGAGGCCGAGGGCCTCCAGGCGCCGGAACTCCTCCCAGTTCGCCCAGTCGCCGACCAGGTTGGAGTTGGCGATGAGGACGCGCGGGGCCCACTCGTGGGTCTGCATGACGCCGACGGGGCGGCCGGACTGGACGAGCATCGTCTCGTCCTGCTTCAGGGTCTGCAGCGTGCGCACCATGGCGTCGAAGGAGCGCCAGTCGCGGGCGGCCTTGCCGGTGCCGCCGTAGACGACGAGCTTGTCGGGGTGCTCGGCGACCTCGGGGTCCAGGTTGTTCTGCAGCATCCGCAGGGCGGCTTCCTGCTGCCATCCCAGGGCGCTCAGTTCCGTACCGCGCGGCGCTCGGACGGGGCGGGGTCCTGACATGGTCTGCCTCCTATGCGGGATGTTCCGGCTGTGCGGACTGTTCCACCGGACTGTTGCAGTAGCTATTCACATCCTGACTTCTTGAATAGAGCTAGTCAATAGGTGAGTGGGCCAGCGCGGGCGCGCCGTGGGTGTTTGGCTGGGATGTATGGGCGCAGACCGGGACAGGACGGGGAATCCAGTGGGCGACGGGGCGAGTGGGGCTGCGGTGTCTTCAGAGGTTTTCGCGGAAGGGGACGCCGACCGCGTCTCCCGGCGCGACGAAGCCGTCCGGGCCGCCGTGGAGCAACGTCTGCTCGGGCCGGGAACCCCCATCGTCGCGCTCTTGGACGTTCCCGGCATCCGGGCCTCGGCAGCCGCTCTGCGGGCCGCCTTCGACGCGGTGACCGCCCCCGGCACCCCGGTGCTGCACGCCTTCGCGGTCAAGGCGACCCCGCTGGTACCTGTCCTGCGGCTGCTGCACGAGCAGGGCATCGGCGCGGAGGTGGCAAGCCCCGGGGAGCTGGCCCTCGCCCGGGCCGCCGGGGTCCCACCCGCGCAGACGGTCCTCGACTCGCCCGCCAAGACGTCCGCCGAGCTGCGCGAGGCGCTGGCGCTGGGGATCGCGGTCAACGCGGACAATCCGCAGGAGCTGCACCGCATCGACGCGACGGTACGGTCCGTCGGCACCGCCTCCCCCATCGGAATCCGGGTGAACCCGCAGGTCGGCGGCGGTTCGATCGAGGCGCTGTCCACGGCGACGGCGACCTCCAAGTTCGGGATCGCGCTGCGCGACGAGGGGGCCCGTGAGTGGATCGTGCGGGCGTATGCCGACCGCCCCTGGCTGACCCGGCTGCACGCGCACTCGGGGTCGCAGGGCATCCCGCTCTCGCTGATGGCGCGGGGCGTGGCGGAGACGTACGCGCTGGCCGAGGAGATCAACCGGCGCGTCGGGCGGCGGCAGATCGACACGCTCGACATCGGCGGCGGGCTGCCGGTCAACTTCGCCTCGGACGCGACGGCCCCGACATACGCGCAGTACGCGCGGCTGCTCGCCGAGGCGGTGCCGGGGCTGTTCGACGGGCGGTACGGGCTGGTCACCGAGTTCGGGCGGTCGCTGCTGGCCAAGCACGGGACGGTGGTGGCGCGGGTCGAGTACACGAAGTCCGCCGGGGGCCGGGCGGTCGCTGTCACGCACGCCGGAGTGCAGGTGGCGGCCCGTACGGTGTACGCGCCCGCGTTGTGGCCGCTGCGGATCGCCGCGTACGACGCGAAGGGCCGCCCGAAGGCGGGGCCGGACGTGGTCCAGGACATCGCGGGGCCCGCCTGTTTCGCGGGCGACCTGCTCGCCGAGGCGCGCGCGCTGCCGCTGTTCGAACAGGGCGACCACGCGGCCGTACTGGACACGGGCGCGTACTACTTCGCCCATCACTACGCGTACAACTCCCTTGCCCGCCCCGGTATTTACGGCTTCGCGCCGGACGGGGAGGGTGGGGTGCGTTTCGCCGTCGTACGCGAGCCGCAGACGCTCGACGAGATCGTCGCGGAGTCGGGCGGGACGCGTCCGTCGGCGCTCACGGGGCTCTGGTTCTCCTCGGGGGAAGCAGGCCTTCCGGGCGGCTTCAACCGTCCCGGAGATACGGCCGGTTGACCCAACGGGGTCAGCGGCGCCGCGCTCCGCCGGGCGCGGCGTCACCGGCCGCGACGCCGGTGGCCCGGCAGGCCTTCACCGGCTTGCCCGCCGGGGCGCCCGCGCGGCGGCCGAGCCAGTCGACGCGCACCCAGATCAGAGCCTGCTCGGCGCGTTCGCGGCGCCCGAGCCAGCCGGCCTTCAGCCACAGCCCGACGCCCGCTCCGGCGAGCAGCATGCCGCCCGCGGCGGGCACCGCGAACGAGCTGCCGAGCGCTGCCACGAAGGCGAGCACGAGCCACCAGCGATGGCCCCGGCGCCAGTTGCGTACCGTCATGGCGCGATCCTGGAGGACGTCGTGCTTGCCGGCGCGAGCGGCCGAGCGGACCAGGGCGGCATACCGCTTCCGGCGCCAGGACGCCAGTACGGCGGCCGTGACGAGGAACAGCGCGGCCCCGGCCATCACACCGATCCGGCGCCCGGTCAGCCCCGGCACCAGCACCCCGACACCGGCCGCGAACACCCCGCACCACCACAGCGGTGCGGCTCCGGCCCTCACGACGACGGCCACCCGAGCCAGCCCCTGTCCTCCGCGCACCACGTCCCGCCTCCTCACTCCCGGCACAGCCCTTTCGGGCGCGCAGATTAGCGGCGAAAAGTGAGACGAATCTGAGAACCCCGGCCCACCCCACACCACCACGCCCAGCCCGCGCCGACGGCCCGCCCCGCTACTCCACGAACAACCCCCGGGCCGTCGCCCGCGCGTCGAACTCCTCGAGGCGTGCCTGGGCGTCCGGCAGGTCGTCGCACATCGCCTCCAGCAGGACTCGGCCCAGCAGCATGGGGGCGCAGGCCGTGTCGAAGGCGAGGCCGGTGCCGACGGCGGCGGGGAGCAGCAGGTCGGAGACCTTGGCCACCGGCGCGAACGCGGAGTCCGCGACCGTGACGACCGTCAGCCCGGCCTCCTTGGCGTAGGCGAGGGAGTCGACGACCTCGCGCGGGTGGCGGGGCAGCGCGAAACAGAGCAGTGCCGTCGCCCCGGCCCGGACGGCCGCGTCGACGCGGTCGTGGAGCATCGTGCCGCCCTCGTGCAGCAGCCGTACGTCCGGATGGACCTTGGCGGCGAAGTACGCGAAGCCGTACGCCTGGGAGGCGGCGGCGCGCAGCCCGAGGACGGGGAGCGGGCGGGACGCGGCGAGCAGACGGCCCGCGCGCTGGACCGGACGCGGATCGGCGAGCACCTCCGCGAGATGCCTCAGGTTCTCGATCTCGGCCTCGACGGCCTGCTGGTACTCGTTGTACGAGGCGATGTCCGCGGCCGGTTCCGCCGGGGCGACCTCGCGCAGGTGCTTGCGCAGCGCCGGGTAGCCGTCGAAGCCGAGGGCGACCGCGAAGCGGGTGACGGAGGGCTGGCTGACCCCGGCGAGCTCGGCCAGCTCGACGCTGGACAGGAAGGGCACGTCGGCGGCGCGCCGCACCATGCTGTGCGCGATGCGCCGCTGGGTCGGCGTGAGCCGGTGCCCCTCGAAGAGTGTCTGCAGCCGCGCGGCGGGACTGTCGCTCACGCCCGCGCCCATGTCCGTGCTCCTGTCCGTGCCCCTGTCCACGCTCATGACGTGCTCCCCCTCCAGATGTCCGTGAACCGGTCGAGCAGTGCGGCCGCGGCCGTCACGTCGTCCGTGAGCGGCCGGTCGGCCTGCTCCGCCTCGAGCACCGACTCGGCCAGCTCCAGCGCCCGGCCGGCCGGCAGTTCCGGCTCGGGCCGCAGGTCGCGCTGGCGCAGCGCCCGTACGGCGGCCACGAGTTCGCAGCCGACGACGAGACGGTACGCACCGCACGCCCGCAGTGTCTGGCGCGCGGCGAGCGAGGCGAAGCTCGCCTGTTCCTCGACGCCCCGGGAGAGTACAGCGTGGCCGAGCGAGGCGGGCGCGGAGAAGGCCCGCAGATCGCCGAGGGCCGCGCCGGCGGCGTACTCCAGGATCATCACGCCGGACGACGCGGGTTCGTGGTCGGCGAGGAAGGGGCGAAGGCGGGTGTAGGCGGGCTCGTTGAGCGTGGACAGGCGGGAGGTGGACAGCCGCGCCACCTGGGTGACGGCCAGCCTGAAGTGGTCGAGTGCGAGGGCCAGTTGGGCCTGGTAGAAGCCGCCGTGGTGGTACGCGGCCATGTCCTCGGTGCAGATGAGCGGGTTCTCGGCGGCGGCGTTGATCTCCACCGCGAGGACCGCCTCCAGCGCGTCCGCCGCGTCGTGCGCGGGTCCGTGGATCTGCGGGAGACACCGAAAGCCGTACGGGTCCTGGATCCGTCCGAGCGGCGGCGTGGGCCGGTCCGCCGCGCCGATCAACTCCCGCATCCAGCGGGCCACTTCGGTCGATCCCTTGTGCGGCCGGGCGGCGTGCACGGGCGCCGCGTACGCCTCGTGCGACCCGTCGACGGCGTGCAGCGACAGGGCGGCCACCACCTGGGTGGCCCCGATCAGTCCGCGCAGCTCGTGCAGCGCGAGCGCGGCCTGCCCGAGGGTGAGCGCGTTGCTGCTGATCAGCGCGAGGGCGTCGTTGTTGTCGAGGGGCTGGGGTTCGGGAGCCGCCGCTTCCCGCCAGGGATGCTCGCCCGCCAGCGCGAGGCCCACCTGGGCGAGCGCCGCTATGTCGCCCGTGCCCACCGAGCCGAACTCGTTGACCACGGGGTACGCGCCGGTCTCCAGGGCCTCGCACAGGGCCGTGACGACGGTGGGGCGCAGGCCCGCGCCGCCGGCCAGCAGCTGGTTGGCGCGGACGGCGAGCATGGCGCGGACCTGGCGGGCGGGAAGTTCCTCGCCGATGGCTCCGGCGTGGCTGCGCAGCAGGCGCAGGCCGTGGTCCGCGGCGGCCTCGGTGGGCACGTCCTCGTTCCGGTTGGCGCCGACGCCGGTGGAGCGGCCGTACACGCGCCCGGTCGCGGCGATCTGCCGGGCCGCGTCCCAGGACTCCTCGACGCGTTTCATCGCCTCGGTGCCCGGCACCGGCCGCGCGAGCCCGTCGGCGAGGCGTACGACGTCGTCGACACCGGTTCCGCACCCGTCCAGGACGACGAGGCCCACCGCCGCCGAGGATGCCACCGCATGCGGCGTGTCCACGATCTGAGACGACATCACGCCCAAACTCCCCTCAACCCGGACATTGGATCTTGCCTGGTGGTCATAAGTAACCAGCGATTAACACCGGACCGTTGACAACCTATTCAAGTACAGAGAACTCTGCATGACGATATGCAGGCCGGGCAAGGGACACCTCATGATCCAGTTCGACGCGGTCCACAAGCGCTTCCCGAACGGCACGACAGCAGTCCACGACCTCTCCCTGGAGATGCCGGAAGGCGGCGTGACCGTCCTCGTCGGATCTTCCGGTTGCGGTAAGACGACCACCCTCAGGATGGTCAACCGGATGGTCGATCCGACCTCCGGCACCATCCGGGTCGGCGGCAAGGACGTCCTCCAGCAGGACGCCGCCGAGCTGCGCCGCTCCATCGGTTACGTCATCCAGCAGTCGGGGCTCTTCCCGCACCGCTCGGTGCTCGACAACATCGCCACCGTGCCCCTCCTCCTCGGCTGGGGCCGCAAGAAGGCACGGGCCAGGGCGGCCGAGCTGCTCGACACCGTCGGCCTCAGCGCCGACGCCGGCAAGCGGTATCCGCACCAGCTCTCCGGTGGCCAGCAGCAGCGCGTCGGCGTCGCCCGCGCACTCGCCGCCGACCCGCCCGTCCTGCTCATGGACGAACCCTTCGGCGCGGTCGACCCGGTCGTACGCACCCAGCTCCAGGACGAACTGCTGCGCCTGCAGAAGGAGTTGAGCAAGACCATCGTCTTCGTCACGCACGACATCGACGAGGCGGTACGGCTCGGCGACCGGATCGCGGTCTTCCGCACCGGCGGGCATCTCGTGCAGTGCGCCGAGCCCGCGGAGCTGCTTGCCCGCCCGGCGGACGACTTCGTGGCGGACTTCCTGGGCGCGGAGCGCGGGCTGAAGCTGCTCTCCCTGAAGACCCTCGTGGACGTGCCCCGGGGCCCGGCTCCCGAGGGCGGCGCCTGGACCCTCGTCCTCGACGAGGCCCGCCGGCCGCGGCACTGGCGCTCGACGGGCGACGCCGAACTCCCCGTACGCCCCCTGAAGGACACCGACTCCCTGCTGGCCGCGCTCAACGAGTCGATCGCCTCCCCCACCGGACTCATAGCCCGCGTGGACGCGGACGGCGTCCTCACCGGCGTCTCGTCCCGCGACGACATCCACGAGCACGCGGGCCGGGCCCACACCGAAGCGAGCGTCGCCGTATGACCATCGACTGGTCGTGGATAGGCGGCCACACCGACGACCTCACCGCCCTCACCGTCTCCCACCTCGAAGCCGCGCTCTCCGCCGTCTTCTTCGGCCTGGTGATCTCGCTCCCACTGGCGGTCGTCGCGCATCGGGTCCGCCCCCTGCGCGGCGCTCTGCTCGGCCTCTCGAACGTGCTGTTCACGATCCCGTCGATCGCGATCTTCGTCCTGCTGCTGCCGGTGAGCGGCCTCACCCGCACCACCACCGTCATCGGCCTGACGATCTACACCCTGGTCGTCCTGCTGAGGAACACCGTCGAGGGCCTCGACTCGGTCCCGACGAAGACGAAGGAGGCCGCGAAAGCCATGGGCACCCGCCCGCTGCGCACCCTCCTGACCGTCGAACTCCCCCTCGCGCTGCCGGTGATCATGGCGGGCGTGCGGATCGCCACGGTCATGTCGATCTCGCTGGTCTCCGTGGCGACGTACATCGGCGACGGCGGACTCGGCCAGCTCTTCACCGACGGCTTCCAGCGCAACTTCCCGACGCCGGTCATCGTCGGCGTCGTCCTGACGCTCCTGCTGGCCCTGGTCGCGGACGCGCTGCTGGTCGCCGTGCAGTACGTACTCACCCCGTGGACGAGGCGGCGAGCCTGATGTACGAACTCTTCAAGAACCTCGGCAAGTGGCTGGTCAGCGGCGATCAGTGGTCCGGCACGGACGGGGTCGGCCACCGCCTCGCCGAGCACCTCCAGTACTCCCTGCTCGCCACACTCGTCGCCGCCGCGATCGCGCTCCCGCTGGGCCTGCTCATCGGACACACCGGCAAGGGCGCCTTCCTCGCGATCAACCTCTCCTCCTTCGGACGGGCGCTGCCTACCGTCGGCCTGGTCGTCCTAGTCTTCCTGGCGAGCGGTCTGTCGATGTGGCCGGTGTACATCGCGCTGGTCGCCCTCGCGGTCCCGTCGATCGTGACGAACACGTACGCGGGCATGAGCGCCGTCGACCCGGACGTGAAGGACGCAGCACGCGGCCAGGGCATGCGCGGCCACCAGGTCCTCCTCCAGATCGAGTTGCCGCTCGCGCTCCCCCTGATCATGACCGGCCTGCGGCTCGCCCTGATCCAGGTGGTCGCGACGGCCACGATCGCCGCGTACGTCTCCTTCGGCGGCCTCGGCCGCTACGTCTTCGACGGCCTCGCCCAGCGCGACCTCGTGCAGGTCCTCGGCGGCGCGGTGCTCGTGGCCGTGGTCGCCGTCGTCCTCGACCTCGCCCTCTCCGCGCTCCAGCGCATCCTCTTCCGCCACCGCCCCGCCTAGGAGCACCCAGCCATGAACCGTCGTACTCTCCTCGGCGCGCTCGCCGGAGCGGCCGTCTCCGTCCCCGTCCTGTCCGCCTGCGGCAGCGGCATCACCTCGCTCGACGGCGGGGGCTCCGCCGGCGGCGGAAGCGGCTCCAGCAAGGGCGGTGTCACCATCGGCACGGCCAACTTCACCGAGAACCAGGTGCTCGGCTACCTCTACGCGGCCGTCCTGGAGGCCGCGGGCGTCAAGACGAAGGTCCGCCCCAACCTCGGCACCCGCGAGATCCTCATCCCCGCGCTCAAGGGCGGCGACATCGACCTGCTCCCCGAGTACCAGGGCGCCCTGCTGCACTACCTCGACCCCAAGTCGAAGGCCACCGAGGAAGGCGAGATGCAGAACGCCCTCGCCATCGCCCTCCCGGCGGGCCTGCAGATCCTCCCCTACGGCATGGCCGAGGACTCGGACGCCTTCGTCGTCACCCAGGAGACCGCGAGGAAGTACGGCCTCGCCTCCCTCGCCGACCTCAAGAAGCAGAACGGCAAGCTGGTCGTCGGAGCCTCCCCCGAGGTGAAGAAGCGCGAGGTCGGAGTCGTCGGCCTGAAGGACGTGTACGGGGTGGAGTTCAAGGAGTTCAAGTCGCTCGACTCCTCCGGGCCGCTCGTCAAGGGCGCCCTGAAGAAGGGCGACGTCGACGTGGCGAACCTCTTCACCACGGACACGGACATCCAGGCCAACGACTGGGTCGTCCTGTCGGACCCGAAGAACCTCATCCCGGGCCAGCACGTCGTCCCCCTGATCGCCGACCGCAAGGCCGACTCCACGGTCCGGGGCGTCCTGGCCCGGCTCGGCAACATCCTCACCACCGCCCAGCTCACCGAGCTCAACCGCCAGGTGGACAAGGACAAGAAGGACCCGGAGGACGTGGCGAACACGTACGCCAAGCAGCACGGGCTGGCCAAGTAGGGCCCCCCGATCAAGAGCCGGTATCGCGGGGGCGATGATCCGACGACGGAATCACCAAGTGTCGTTAAACGGACACTCAGGGTGACGCAGGCGTGCGTACGGTGGGTGAGCGCTACAAGCACTACTCCCTGAGGGAGCGTCATGCCCTCGAACCGCAGGGCCTTTCTGGCGGCGACCACCACCGGCGCCGTCTTCACCACCGCGTCCGTCCCGGCCTCCGCCGCACCCCATCCGCATCCGACGACCGCCCGCGCCGCCCTTGCCGAACTCCTCGCGGGCAACCGGCGCTACGCCACCGGCCGCTCCCGCCATCCGCACGAGGGGCGCGCCCGGCGGCATGTCCTCGCCGCCGAGCAGCACCCCTTCGCGGTCGTCGTCGGATGCATCGACTCCCGGGTGCCGCCCGAGCTGGTCTTCGACCAGGGGCTCGGGGACCTGCTCTGCATAAGGACCGCCGGTCAGGTGCTGGACGAGGCCGTACTCGGGTCCGTCCAGTACGGCGTCGAGGTGCTGGGCATTCCGCTGGTGCTGGTGCTCGGGCACGAGCGGTGCGGGGCGGTCGCGGCGACGCTTCAGCACCTCCGCACCGGGGCGCCTGTGCCGGGGCATCTCGCCCTGCTCGTGGACGAGATCGTCCCGGCGGCGCGGCGGACTCGGGCGCTGCCCGGGGACTGGGCCGACCACACCGTACGGGCCCATGCCGCGTGGGTGCGGGACGTTATCCGGGCGGACTCGGCCTTCTCCTCCGCCGAGGTGGCTGCCGGGCGGTTCGATCTCGACACCGGACATGTGGGCCTGCTGCCCTGAGCCCTCGTTTGCAACGGCACCCGGCGCTGCCGGCCGTGCCCACCCGTTCCGCCCCGGCGGAACGACTGCCCACAGCAGTACTCACTCACGCGAAGAAGTCGACGCACGCCCATGAAGCACTCCCCCGCCCTCACCCGGGCTCTCTCCGTCCTGCCCTCTCCCGCCGACTTCCGCTCCATGGCCAGCGCCCCGCGGCGCGACCTCCTGTGCGGGCTCACCGTCGCCGTGGTCGCCCTGCCCCTCGCCCTCGGGTTCGGGGTGACGTCCGGGCTCGGAGCCGCGGCCGGGCTCGCCACCGCGATCGTCGCGGGGGCCCTCGCCGCGCTGTTCGGCGGGTCCGCGAGACAGGTCAGCGGCCCCACCGGGGCCATGACCGTGGTGCTCGTGCCGATCGTGCACGAGGACGGGGCCGACGGCGTGCTGACCGTCGGGCTGATCGCCGGAGTGATGCTGCTGGGGCTCGCCTTCGCGCGGGCCGGGGCGGCGATGGCGTACGTGCCCGCGCCGGTGATCGCCGGGTTCACGGTGGGGATCGCGTGTGTGATCGCCCTGCAGCAGGTGCCGTCGGCGCTCGGGGTGCCCGTGCCGGGCGGTGACCAGGTGGCGGTGGTGGCCGCGCGGGCGGCGGAGGAGTTCGGGCGGGGCCCGCAGTGGGCGGCGCTCGCACTGTCGCTCGGGGCGGCGGCGGTGATGCTGGCCGGCGCCCGCTGGAAGCCCGGGGTGCCGTTCTCACTGGTCGCCGTGGCCGCCGCGACCGTCGCCGCGCAGGCGCTGGGCCTGCGCGTGACCCGGATCGGCGCGCTGCCCGCCTCCCTGCCCGCCCCCTCGCTCGCCTTCTTCGACGTGTCCCGCGTGCCCTCCCTGCTCGCGCCCGCCGCCGCGGTCGCCGCCCTCGCCGCCCTGGAGTCCCTCCTGTCGGCCTCGGTGGCGGACGGCATGCGCCCGGGTGAACGCCACGACCCCGGCAAGGAGCTCTTCGGCCAGGGCATCGCCAACCTCGCCGCCCCGCTGTTCGGCGGCGTACCGGCGACGGGCGCGATCGCGCGTACGGCGGTGAACGTCCGTACCGGCGCGGCCTCCCGCCTCGCGGCGCTCACGCACGCGGTGATCCTCGCCGGGATCGTCGCGGCGGCGGCCCCGCTGGTGGCACGTATTCCGCTGGCCGCGCTGGCCGGCGTGCTCCTGGCGACGGCCGTGCGGATGGTGGAGACGGACGCGGTACGGGCCATGGCGCGGGCCACCCGCGGCGATGCCCTCGTGCTGGCGCTCACCGCGTGCGCGACGCTCGCGCTCGACCTGGTGCGGGCGGTACTGATCGGCCTCGCGGTGTCCGTGCTGCTCGCCCTGCGCGCGGCGGTGCGGGGCAGCCGGCTCACCCCGGCGGCGGCCGACGAGCGCCCCGGGTGCGCGGAGGTCACGTACCGCTTCGACGGGCCGCTGCTGTTCGCCGCGGCCCACCGTTTCCGGCGCAGCCTCGCGGACCTGCACGGGGTGTCGGCGGTCGACCTGCGGATGTCAGGTCTGACGGCGGTCGACGCGACGGGCGCGCTGGCGCTGAAGGACGCGATGGGCGATCTGCGCGGCCGGGGCATCGAGGTCCGCATCAGCGCAGTGGAGCACGGCCACCGCAGGGTCCTCGAGACGCTCGGGGTGCTGCCGCCGGGGGTCCAGCCCAGCCCGAACAGGGGGGCTATCCCCAGTGCCTCGGGGGTCTCCGCTCCCTAACGTGAGCACCATGACCGGTATCGAAGCGCGCCACGGCGACGCCGAACTGAAGAAAGAACTCGACGCCACTCTGCACGCCCGCAGGGAACTGGGCGACGAGTACGAGTCGGCGCTGGTCGACTCGTTCCTGGAGAAGGTCGAGCAGCGTCTCGACGGCGCGGTCGACCGCCGGGTGCGGCGCCGGCTCGCCGAACAGCAGATGGTGGTGGCCCGCGGCGCGCGTACGCCCCAGTCGGCCGACTCCTGGGGCGAGCGCTTCGGCTTCGGGATCGTCTCGCTCGTTCTCGCGATCCCGCTGTCCGCGATCGGCGGCGGTGTCGCCCACCTGCCCGGCCTGCTGGTGGCCTGGGGCGGCATCGTCGGCGTCAACGTGGTCCAGGCCGCGCGCATTAACCCCGGCCTCTTCGGCCGCCGCAAGGACAAGCCGGACTCCGACTGGCAGGAGTAGCGCTTCCCGGGGGGTGATTGCCGCCGCGACGGCACTCAGTCGCGATGCCGGATTCCGGCGGTGCCGGACAACGGCGACCCCCGGGCCAAAAGGTGGCGCGGGGACCGCCGCACCCCCCGTTGCCGGGAGGGCGGGACGACGGCGGTCCCCGCGAAGGACGCGGGCCGGGTCAGGACCGGGCTTGCGCGTCCGTGGCGTCCATGGAGGTCCGGGAGCCGCTCCGGAGGTCCTTGGCGCCGTTTTCGGTGTCGGCCGGGGCGGGGAGCCGCTCCCGCCCTGCCGACATCCACTAATGTGCCGGACCCGTGTTAAGCGGGTGCTGCGCGGACGTGACGCGCTCGTACCACTTCCGCGAAGTTCCCCGCCGAAAGCGGCGGAAGATCCCCCTTCGGAAGGGAACTTCGCTCTTCGGAGGGGACTCCGGCGGACTTCTTCCTGGTTGGCGCCTTACTGCTTGGTGCCGCCCTTGGCGAGGAAGGACAGCAGGTCCTGGCGGCTGACGACGCCGGTGGGCTTGCCCTCGACGAGGACGATCGCGGCGTCGGCGGTGCCGAGCACGGACATCAGGTCGCCGACCGGCTCACCGGAGCCGACCTGTGGCAGCGGTGCCGACATGTGCTTCTCCAGCGGGTCCTCCAGGGACGCCCGCTGGGTGAACAGCGCGTCGAGCAGCTCGCGTTCGACGACCGAGCCGACGACCTCGGCGGCCATCACGTCCGGGTGACCGGCGCCCGGCTTGACGATCGGCATCTGCGAGACGCCGTACTCGCGCAGCACCTCGATGGCCTGGCCGACGGTCTCGTCCGGGTGCATGTGGACGAGGGACGGGATGGCGCCGTGCACCTTGTCGTTGAGGACGTCGGCGACGCGGGCGCTGGGGCCCTCGTCCTCGAGGAAGCCGTAGTCGGCCATCCACTCGTCGTTGAAGATCTTGCTGAGGTACCCGCGACCGCTGTCCGGCAGCAGCACCACCACGACGTCGTCGGGGCCGAGCCGCTCGGCGACGCGCAGGGCGGCCACGACGGCCATGCCGCAGGAGCCGCCGACGAGCAACCCCTCCTCCTTCGCGAGCCGCCGGGTCATCTGGAAGGAGTCCTTGTCCGAGACCGCGACGATCTCGTCGGCCACCGTCCGGTCGTAGGCGGTCGGCCAAAAGTCCTCGCCGACGCCCTCGACGAGGTACGGCCGCCCGGACCCGCCGGAGTACACGGACCCCTCCGGGTCGGCGCCGACCACCTGGACGCGCCCTTCGCTGGCGTCCTTCAGATACCGCCCCGTACCGGAGATGGTCCCGCCGGTCCCCACGCCCGCCACGAAGTGGGTGATCCGCCCCTCCGTCTGCTCCCACAGCTCGGGGCCGGTGGAGTGATAGTGCGAAAGGGGGTTGTTGGGGTTGGAGTACTGGTCGGGCTTCCAGGCGCCGGGGGTCTCGCGCACGAGCCGGTCGGAGACGTTGTAGTACGAGTCCGGGTGCTCGGGATCAACGGCGGTGGGGCAGACGACGACCTCGGCCCCGTACGCACGCAGCACGTTGATCTTGTCGGTGGAGACCTTGTCGGGGCAGACGAAGATGCACTTGTAGCCCTTCTGCTGCGCCACGATGGCGAGGCCCACTCCGGTGTTCCCACTGGTCGGCTCGACAATCGTGCCGCCCGGCTTGAGGGCGCCGCTCTCCTCCGCGGCCTCGATCATCCGCAGGGCGATGCGGTCCTTCACGGACCCGCCGGGGTTGAAGTACTCAACCTTCGCCAGGACGGTCGCCTGGATGCCCGCGGTCACGTTGTTGAGCCTCACCAGCGGGGTGTTGCCGACGAGACTGATCATCGAGTCGTGGAATTGCACCGTTGTCTCCGGAGCTGCGTTTAAAAGGAATGGTCCCGTCAGCCTAAGGCCCTGGGGGACCGTTCACGCGCCGTTGAGATTGGCCGACCGCCTCCGCGGGGCAAGCAGTGGTTGTACGGCTATGAGGAGGTGGCGGCGACGGATGTCGAGCTTGTCGAGGGCGAGGGTGGCCCGGCGCATCGCGGCGGGCGCGGCGTACGGCGGTGGTGGGATCGGGTTGGTGGGCGCGGCAACCGTCGGCCTGGTGCTGGCGGAGGTGCAGCTGGCGAAGCGTCATGTGGGCAACGGACATGCGCCGTACGCGCCGCGCGCGGAGGGCCTGTACGGATACGACTACGCCGGTGCCGATCCTGACGAACCGCCCTTGCGCCTGACGATGCTCGGCGACTCCACGGCCGCCGGCCAGGGGGTGCGCCGGGCCCGGCAGACACCGGGGGCGCTGCTGGCCTCCGGGCTCGCGGCGGTGGCCGAGCGGCCGGTGGAGCTGTGCAACGTGGCGCTGCCCGGCGCCCAGTCGGACGACCTCGACCGCCAGGTGGCGCTCGCCCTCGCGGACACCTCCCGGATCCCCGACGTCTGCGTGATCATGATCGGCGCGAATGACGTGACGCACCGGATGCCACCGACGCGTTCGGTGCGCCACCTGTCCTCGGCGGTGCGCCGGCTGCGTACCGCCGGCGCGGAGGTCGTGGTCGGCACGTGTCCCGACCTGGGCACGGTCGAGCAGGTCCAGCAGCCGCTGCGGTGGCTGGCCCGGCGGGCGTCCCGGCAGCTGGCCGCCGCGCAGACGATCGGTACGGTCGAGCAGGGCGGGCGTACGGTGTCGCTGGGCGACCTGCTGGGGCCGGAGTTCGAGGCGAATCCCCGGGAGCTGTTCGGGCCCGACAACTACCACCCCTCGGCGGAGGGGTACGCGACGGCGGCGATGGCCGTCCTTCCCACCGTCTGCGCGGCCCTGGGCCTGTGGCCGGCGGAGGAAGAGCGTCCGGACGTCTCCCGCCGCGAGGGCTTCCTGCCGGTCGCCCGTGCCGCTGCCGAGGCCGCGTCCGAGCCCGGCACCGAGGTCACGGCCGCGATGCCCACGGGCCCGCGCGGCCCCTGGGCCCTCCTGAAACGCCGCCGCCGACACCGCCTCCCGGCCACGGATCCGGCCCCTGCCCCGGCCCCGCCGTCCTCCCCTGGGCCTCCGCCCCAAACCCCGCTCCTCAAACGCCGAAGGGGCTGATTGCAGCCGCTCCGACGTTTGAGGACGTGCCCGAAGGGCTGATTTCCAGGGCTGATTTCAGCCCGTCCGGCGTTTGAGGACGAGCCCGAAGGGCTGATTTCAGCCCGTCCGGCGTTTGAGGACGAGCGCGAAGCGCGACAAGGGGGGCCTGGGGGCGCAGCCCCCAGGGACGGGACGGCGGAGGGGATGAATTTTTCGGGTCGGAGAGGGCAGAACCCGCTCAAGGCGCCCACGCCAGAGAAAAGCAAGCGCTTAGAAAAGTGCGGCCCGAGTCACACACCGAGAGCGGTGACCAGGACGGTACGGACGGGTAACTTCCCAACCAGCCCTGCACGCAACCCCGTATGCCAATGGAGCCGTGATGCCCGAAGCCGTGATCGTCTCAGCCACCCGCTCCCCGATCGGCCGCGCCTTCAAGGGCTCCCTGAAGGACGTGCGCCCCGACGACCTGACCGCCACGATCATCGAGGCCGCCCTCGCCAAGGTCCCGGAGCTGGACCCGAGGGACATCGACGACCTGATGCTCGGCTGCGGCCTCCCCGGCGGCGAGCAGGGCCACAACCTCGGCCGCATAGTCGCCGTACAGATGGGGATGGACCACCTCCCGGGGTGCACCATCACCCGTTACTGTTCCTCGTCGCTCCAGACGAGCCGCATGGCCCTGCACGCCATCAAGGCGGGCGAGGGCGACGTCTTCATCTCGGCGGGCGTCGAGATGGTGTCCCGCAGCATCAAGGGCAACAGCGACAGCCTGCCCGACACCCACAACCCCCTCTTCGCCGAGGCAGAGGCCCGCACCGCCGCCGTCGCGCAGACGGAGGGCTCGACCTGGCACGACCCGCGCGAGGACGGCCTGATCCCGGACGCGTACATCGCGATGGGCCAGACCGCCGAGAACCTGGCCCGCATCAAGGGCGTCACCCGCCAGGACATGGACGAGTTCGGCGTCCGCTCGCAGAACCTCGCCGAGGAAGCCATCAAGAACGGCTTCTGGGAGCGCGAGATCACCCCGGTCACGACTCCGGACGGCACGGTCGTCGCCAAGGACGACGGTCCGCGCGCCGGCGTCACCCTGGAGGGCGTCCAGGGCCTCAAGCCCGTCTTCCGCCCCGACGGCCTCGTCACGGCCGGCAACTGCTGCCCGCTGAACGACGGCGCCGCCGCCCTGGTCATCATGAGCGACACCAAGGCCCGCGAACTGGGCCTGACCCCGCTCGCCCGCATCGTCTCGACCGGCGTCACCGGCCTCTCCCCGGAGATCATGGGCCTCGGCCCGGTGGAGGCGAGCAAGCAGGCGCTGGGGCGCGCCGGTCTGACCGTCGACGACATCGACCTGTTCGAGATCAACGAGGCGTTCGCCGCCCAGGTGATCCCGAGCTACCGCGACCTGAACATCCCGCTGGACAAGCTGAACGTGAACGGCGGCGCCATCGCCGTCGGCCACCCCTTCGGCATGACCGGCGCCCGCATCACCGGCACGCTCATCAACAGCCTCCAGTTCCACGACAAGCAGTTCGGCCTGGAGACGATGTGCGTGGGCGGCGGCCAGGGCATGGCGATGGTCATCGAGCGCCTCAGCTAGTCCCTTATGCGTCACCGCAGTTGAACAGAGCGTGAACGAATCGGCCCGGAACCCCGTAACCACCGGGGCTCTGGGCCGATTTGTGATCCAATCCCGTCCAAGATGTGACCTATCTCCCTCCGGACAGGTATTTCCGCAGGTCAGAGCCGCTACGCGACTAAACTCGGGACCCAAAGTCCTGTCCTATTCGTGACGTTACGCACTGACAGCTGGATAGTCCGCCCTTCAAGCTGATGTAGGAAGTCGGGGGCCGACTTTGAACCGGGAGTACGTCAGTGAGCGCCATGCCGATTGCTTTGCTGCTCACCACCGCCGCCACCGCGGCCGTGGGCGTCGCCGTTCTGCACACCCTGCGGGGGTTGCGCCGGCAGATCGCGGCGCTGCGCAGCGAACTCACCCATAGCCGCGCCACAGCGGCGGCGCGCGGCCTGGTGCCCGCCGCCCGCGCCTCGGCCGACACGGACGAGATACGCGCCGCCGTGGCCGAGGCGCTCGCCGAGGAGCGGGAGCGGGAGCTCGCCGAGGCGCGTGCCTTCTGGGCCGCCCAGGAGACCCGTGACGCCTCCGACGCGCCCTCGCTGCTCGGCCTGCCGGACAGCGAACTGTTCCTGCCGCGCCAGTCGGACTTCGTGGGCCTCGAGCCCCTGGAGTCGGTGACCGAGTCCGGCCTGGACGCCGAGGAGTTCGCGGGCGACTCGCCCGAACTCGCCGCCGCCCGCCGCCGCCACCCCTCGCACCCGGACTTCGTACCGGTGCAGTCACCGGTCGTGAACGACCATGAGCGCACGGTGTCCTGCTTGGAGGAACTCGCCGAGTCCGGCACGGAGCTGGCGGACGTCCGCCCCGGCCCCCTCGGCACCCTCGACGTCTACGTCTTCGCCGACGGTACGACGCTGTGCATGACCCCGGGCCACCGCGAGACCGCGGAGCGCCTGGCCGCGGCCCTGCGCGCGGGCGAGAGCCCCGTCCTGCTGGGCGGCTCCGGTGTCTCGGGCGCGTACGCCCTGACCTTCGCGTGCGGCGAGGAGAACGTCTACATCCTGGCGGACCGCGTCATAGCGTCGCTCTGACGAAAGCCCGCGTCATGGCGTCGCCTCGACGAAGTAGACCGGCGCCGTAGCGTCGCCCCGACGAAGAACACCGGCGCCGTAGCGTCGCCCCGACGAAGAACACCCGCGTCATAGCGTCGCCCCGAGGAAGAAGACCCGCGCCGGAGTCGGTCAGCCGATCAGACCCCGGCGCGTTTCTGTGCCTCGGCCACCAGCACCACGGCCTCCGCGAGGTCCCCCTCGTCTTTCAGTACGACCGCCAAATCATGCACGGCGACGGTGATTTGATCGGCGGCGGCGAACATCCCCGCGTCAGGCATCTCGCGGGGCTCGCTCGAGGGGTCCTCCAGAAGCTGGGCACGCCGTGCCAACTCCCTGGCCAGACCCAGTGCCTCGGCGGCGGCCCCCCGTTGCAGGCGGCTCTGCGGCGCGGCCCGCAACCGGTCGGCGAAGTGATCCACGGCTCGGGTCAGCGGCGTCGTATCAAGCACGCCGCGAGACTACGCGCCGCGGCGGGACTGTTGCCAACAACCGAACCCTCAGGCACGGTGGCGTGAAGGACCGGCTTACATCCCCATTGCGTCCGGAGGCGCCGATGTCCCAAGTCTTCTCCGAGGAGACCCATCGCAATCTGCTCGCCCGCATCCCCCACTGCACCGGTCGTGAAGTCTCCGACTGGCTTCGCACCGTCGACGAAGGCCCCGCTCTCTTCCGCTTCGAGGAGAAGGTCAGCTGGCTCCGCGCCGAGCACAATCTCGCGTACGGCCACGCCAAGGCGATCATTCACGAGTACGACCTGAGGAGGGCCGCGCGCAAGCTGCTCTGAGCGCGCACCACCGAGACGACAGGCATCCAACGACGAAGGGCCCGCGAACCGGAGTTCGCGGGCCCTTCCGAACTACCAGACGCCTGGGACCTAGTCGTCGCCACTGAAGATGGCGACCAGCCGCAGCATCTCGACGTAGATCCACACGAGGGTCATGGTGAGGCCGAACGCGGCCAGCCAGGCCTCCTCGCGGGGCGCGCCGTACGCGATGCCGTCCTCGATCTGCTTGAAGTCGAGGGTCAGGAAGAACGCGCCGATCAGGATCGCCAGGATGCCGACGATCGCGCCGAGCGGGCCCATGCTGCGCAGTCCGCCGTCCCCGGCGACGCCGAAGGCCACCAGCAGCAGGTTGACCGCCATGACGACGACGAAGGCGATGGCGATGGCCATGCCGATGCGCGCGTACCGCGCGGTCACGCGGATCCAGCCCGCCTTGTAGACGAGCAGGGTCGCGCCGGCGACCGCCATGGTGCCGAGCACGGCCTGGAAGGGCGCGCCGGACCACTGGCTGTTGTACATCTCGCTGATGACCCCGAGGAAGACGCCCTCGAAGGCGGCGTAACCAAGGATCAGGGCGGGTGAGGCCGTGCGCTTGAAGGACTGCACCATCGCCAGCACGAAGGCGACGAGGGCGGAGCCGACAGCCAGGCCGTAGCTGGTCGACGACACCGGCAGCAGCGCCCAGGCCAGGATGGCGCCGACGGCGACGGTGCCGAGCGTCATGGCCGAGCGCATGACGACGTCGTCCATCGTCATACGGCCGGTGGTGGGCGGGGCCTGCGGCGGGGTGCCGTACTGAAGGTCCTGCTGGGCGTACGGGTTCTGCGCGTAGGGGTTGCCGCCCTGCTGGGCGTACGGGTCGCCCTGGGCATATGGGTTGCCCTGGGTGCCGACAGCGGGTCCCCCGGCCTGCGGCGCCGCGTTGAAGCCCGCGTAGCCGTTGTCGCGGCTGAACCCCCGTCGCGAGAAGACCGGGTTACTGCTCCTCATTTCACTCCTCCATGGACACCTGCGTGACCTTGGCTCAAGAGTAATAGGTAGGCAAAGGAATGACCCTACTGCTTGGGGAGGATCTTTCCCTTGTGGTGCCACGGTACGCGGGTGTCTCATGCCCTGCCCGCACTGGTACGAAGCCGTGACACCGCCACTGGTCCCGGCTTATTCGAGGGAGAAGCCCGTGTAGCCCTCGGCGAGGTCGGTCTCGGCCGCCCGCGCGCCGGCGATCCGCTCGAGGCGGGCCAGCTGGACGCGGTCCTCGAAAGGGGTCGCGCCGGGGTCGCGGTGCAGCAGGGTCGTCATGTCGCAGGAGAACCGCTCGGCCTGCCAGACGCGGCGCAGGCAGGTCTCGGAGTAGGCGTCGAGCCGCTCGGCCGATCCGGTGTCCCTGAGATGGGTCAGCGCGCGGGCGAAGGTGACGACGTCACCGACGGCGAGGTTGAGCCCCTTGGCCCCGGTCGGCGGCACGATGTGCGCGGCGTCCCCGGCGAGGAAGAGCCGCCCGTGCCGCATGGGCTCATGGACGTAACTGCGCATGGGTGTCACGGACTTGGAGGCGATGGGCCCCCTCTGGAGTCGCCAGCCGTCCTCGGTCTCGAACCGCCGCTCCAGCTCGTCCCAGATCTCCTTCTCGCTCCACGCCTCGGCGTCCGTACCCCGCGGCACCTGGAGGTAGAGCCGGGAGACGGCCGGCGAGCGCATGCTGAGCAGGGCGAAGCCGCGGTCGTGACGGGCGTAGACGAGCTCGTCGTGCGAGGGCGGCACATCGGCGAGGATGCCGAGCCAGCCGAAGGGGTACGTCCGCTCGAAGACGCGGGAGAGCGCGGCGGGCACCGCCTTCCGGGCGACCCCCCAGAACCCGTCGCACCCGACGACGTAGTCGCACTCGAGCACGTCCTCGAGCCCTTCATATGTGAACCGCACGCGGGGCCGCTCGCTCTCGGCGTCCTCCACGGCGAGCGCCTCGGCCCCGAAGAGCAGCGGCCCGCCCTCCTTGAGCTGGAGCGCGATGAGGTCCTTGCTCACCTCGGTCTGCGCGTACACGGTCACGGAACGCCCGCCGGTGAGAGCGGGAAAGTCGACACGGTGCCGTCGCCCCTGGAACCGCAGCTCGATCCCGTCGTGTCGCAGCCCTTCCCGATCCATCCGCTCGCCGGCCCCGGCGGCCCGCAGCACATCGACGGTCCCCTGCTCGAGAATCCCGGCCCGCTGCCGCTGCTCCACATACGCCCGGTTCCGGCTCTCAAGGACCACGGACTCGATCCCGGCGCCATGCAGCAACCGCGCCAGCAGCAACCCGGCCGGCCCGGCCCCGATGATCCCGACGGTGGTACGCATCGGCACGCCCCTTCGCGTCCTTTGTTCGTGTAGTGAAATTTCCTTCACCAATTGACTCCCGCTGAGTTTCCGACGGCATACGTCCGCTGTCAACGGTCGGAATCGCCCCGGCGGCCGCGGGGCGCGGGAGCGCGTCATCCGCGCATGAGGGTCGGAGGTGCCCGGAACCGGACTTGAACCGGTACGCCCGCGAGGGGCAGCGAGGTTTAAGCTCGCCGTGTCTGCATTCCACCATCCGGGCAGGCCATGGGCTCCGCGTCGAGGTTCCGAGCCTATCGGGACGCATCCCCCGAACAGCGGACGGGCGGCCCGATGTTGTCTTATTTTATTGACGTCTGAGGGTGCATCAGCCCTCGGTACGGGCCATCCGCACTTGCCAGTAGCCTTTCGGACGCCCCGGGGCGGCGTATACGGAATGACGGAATTTCACCGTCCGAACGGAGTCCGAACAGACTTCCAACGGGCCCCGGGTGAAGCGCTCTCCACGATGTCGTACCCGCAGACCGCTCAGGGGAGCCCTGTCATCCCCAGGTATGACACGACCGCTCCCGGTCCGCCCGGAGTCTGCCCCCGGAACCGGAACAGCGGCTGACTCCATGGCGCGGATCGGCCCGGACGATGGGACACGTCCCCAAAAACGTCGTCGTCCCGACAGGAGCACCCTCCCGTGACCACCACTCCCCTCGCCGGCCCCATCACCGCGGTGGCAGCCCGCGCCACGGAACTGTCGAAGGTCTACGGACAGGGCGAGACCCAGGTGGTCGCCCTCGACCGGGTCACCGTCGACTTCCGGCAGGCCGAGTTCACCGCGATCATGGGCCCCTCCGGGTCCGGCAAGTCCACGCTGATGCACTGCGTGGCCGGACTGGACACGTTCTCCTCCGGCTCCGTGCGCATCGGCGAGACCGAGTTGGGCTCACTCAAGGACAAGCAGCTCACCAAGTTGCGCCGGGACAAGATCGGCTTCATCTTCCAGGCGTTCAATCTGCTGCCCACCCTGACGGCCCTGGAGAACATCACCCTCCCGATGGACATCGCGGGCCGCAAGCCCGACAGGGCGTGGCTGGACAACGTCATCAAGATGATCGGCCTCGCCGACCGCCTCGGCCACCGTCCCTCGCAGCTCTCCGGCGGCCAGCAGCAGCGCGTCGCCGTCGCCCGCGCCCTCGCCTCCCGGCCGGACATCATCTTCGGCGACGAGCCGACCGGAAACCTCGACTCCCGCTCGGGCGCGGAGGTGCTGGGCTTCCTGCGCAACTCCGTACGGGAGTTGGGGCAGACCGTGGTGATGGTCACCCACGACCCGGTGGCCGCCGCGTACGCGGACCGTGTCGTCTTCCTCGCGGACGGCCGGATCGTCGACGAGGTGTACGGGCCGACCGCGGACTCCGTCCTGGACCGCATGAAGCAATTCGACGGCAAGGGTCGCACGAGCTGAGGGCCCTACAGACCGGCGCCCGCCGGACCACTCGACTTCCCGCGCCCTCCCGCGACTTCCTGGACTGAGAAACCCATGTTCCGTACCGCCTTGCGCAATGTGCTCGCGCACAAGGCCAGGCTCCTGATGACCGTGCTCGCCGTGATGCTCGGCGTGGCCTTCGTGTCGGGGACCCTGGTCTTCACCAACACCATCTCGGACGCCTATCAGAAGAGTTCCGCCAAGGGCTTCGGCCAGGTCGACGTCGCCATCCGGCCGGAAAGCCCGGCGGACAAGGGCGACACCGTCGCCAAGGAGCAGAAGCTCACGCAGCCGCTGCTCGACAAGGCCGCCAAGGTTCCGGGCGCCGCCTCCGCCATCGGGGTCGTCAACGGCTTCACCGCCATCGCCGACAAGGACGGCAAGCTGATCGGCGGCGGCTTCCAGTCGCAGGGCGGGAATTACTGGGGCGCGAAGGGCGCGAAGGGCGCGAAGGACCCCCGGTATCCGCTGACGAGCGGTCACGCGCCCCAGGGGAAGGGCGAGGTCGCGATCGACTCGGAGACCGCGAAGCGGGCGGGCTACAAGGTCGGCGACACCGTACGGCTGTCCATCGACGGGCCCGTCCTCAAGCCCACGATCACCGGCATCTTCACCACCGACGACGGCAACGTCGCCGCGGGCGGCAGCCTCGCCCTCTTCGACACCACGACCGCGCAGAAACTCTTCCACTCGGTCGGCTCGTACGACGAAATCGACGTGAAGGCGGCGCCGGGTACGAGTCAGACCGCCTTGCGCGGCGCCCTCGACTCCGTCATGCCGAAGGACGTCGCCTCCACGACCACCGGTCAGCAGCTCGCCGACGACCAGGCCGAGCAGATCTCCTCGGCGATGAGCGGCATGAAGACGGGCCTGCTGGTCTTCGCGGGCATCGCGCTGTTCGTCGGCACGTTCATCATCGCCAACACCTTCACCATGCTGGTCGCCCAGCGCACCAAGGAACTGGCCCTGCTGCGCGCCGTCGGCGCCTCCCGCAGGCAGGTCACCCGTTCCGTCCTCGTCGAGGCCTTCGTCGTCGGCGCGGTCGCGGCCGTCGCGGGTCTGGCCGCGGGTATCGGCATCGGCGCCGCAATGCGCTCCCTGATGGGCTCGCTCGGCGCCACCGTGCCGGACGGGCCGCTGGTGATCTCGCCGGGCACGATCGCCACGGCGCTGCTCGTCGGCGTCCTCATCACCATGCTGGCCGCGTGGCTGCCGGGCCGCCGCGCCGCGAAGATCCCGCCGGTCGCCGCGATGAGCAGCGTGCACGCGCAGGCGACGACGAAGTCCCTGGTGGTACGGAACACGATCGGCGCCCTCTTCGCCGCGGCCGGCGTGGCCGTGGTCCTCTACGCGACCACCATGGACGGATCCGACGGTCAGGCCCCGATGGGCCTCGGCGCGGTCCTGCTCATCATCGGCGTCTTCGTCCTGACCCCGCTGCTGTCCCGCCCGCTGATCGCGGCGGCGGCCCCCGTGCTCCGTGTCTTCGGGGTCTCCGGCAAGCTGGCCCGGCAGAACTCGGTGCGCAACCCGCGCCGTACGGCCGCCACGGCCTCCGCCCTGATGATCGGCCTCACCCTGATCACCGGAATGACGGTGATGGCGGGCAGCCTGCAGAAGTCGATCGACAAGATGGCCAGTTCGGCGATCAAGGCGGACTACGTCGTCTCGATGGCGAACGGCAACTCGCTCTCCCCGGACGTCGAGAAGAAACTCACCGGCGTCGACGGAGTCAGCGACACCAGCTCCCTGCGCGACGCGCCCTCCCGCATCGACCAGCAGACCGAGTACCTGACCGGCGTCAACGGCGCCTCCATCGCCGAGCTCACCGACCTCACGGTCACCGACGGCGCCTTCGAGGTCGGCGGCACTCGGGTCGTCGTCGACAAGGACACCGCCACCTCGCATGGCTGGACGGCCGGTTCGCACTTCAAGGTCTCGTACGAGGACGGGAAGAGGCAGAACCTGACCGTCGCCGGTGTGTACGAGGGCAACGAGATGATCCACGGCATCATCCTCGACAACGCCACGCTCGCGCCCCACCAGAGCGACGCCTCCGACCTGCAGGTCATGGTGAAGACGGTCGACGGCACGTCCGCCGCGACCAAGGACAAGCTGGAGAAGGCCCTCGGCGACAACCCGGCCATCAAGGTCCAGGACAAGAAGGATCTCTCCGACAGCATCGCGCAGATGTTCACGCTGATGCTGAACATGCTCTACGGCCTGCTCGCGATGGCGGTCATCGTCGCCGTCCTCGGTGTCATCAACACCCTCGCGATGTCGGTCTTCGAGCGCTCGCAGGAGATCGGGATGCTCCGCGCGATCGGCCTCGACCGCAAGGGCATCAAGCGCATGGTCCGCCTGGAGTCCCTGGTCATCTCGCTCTTCGGCGGCGTCCTCGGCATCGGCCTGGGCGTGTTCTTCGGCTGGGCGGCCGGCGAGCTGCTGGGCAGCAAGATGCCGACGTACGAACTGGTCCTGCCCTGGGCCCGGATGGGGATCTTCCTCCTCCTCGCGGCGACGGTCGGCGTACTGGCCGCACTGTGGCCGGCGCGACGGGCGGCCCGGCTGAACATGCTGTCGGCGATCAAGTCGGAGTGATCCTCGACGGCGGTACATGAGTGGGGCCCCGTTCCAGGCGGAACGGGGCCCCTTCCACGGACGGGTCAGTTCCAGGTGCGCGCCCGCAGCGGCATCCCGGAGGCACCGGAGGGCTCCGGGGTCCTGACCGCCAGGACCTGGTTGACGCCGATGTGGTTGCGCTCGAAGGCGACGGCGCTGGCCGCCATGTACAGGCGCCAGACGCGGGCCCGGCCGGGGCTGGTGAGCTTGACGGCCCGCGCCCACTGCGCCTCCAGGTTGGTGACCCAGCGGCGAAGGGTGAGCCCGTAGTGCTCGCGGATGGACTCGACGTCTCGCACCTCGAACCCGGCCCGCTCCAGCTGCATCACGGTCGTACCGAGGGGTGCGAGTTCGCCGTCCGGGAAGACGTACGCGTCGATGAACTCATCCACGGAGTACGCCGATTCGTCGCGCTGGGGCCGCCGGGCGATCTGATGGTTGAGCAGCCGGCCACCGGGCTTGAGCAGTTGGTACAGCACCTCGGCGTACTCCAAGTAGCGGTCGGCACCCACGTGTTCGGCCATGCCCACGGAGGAGATGGCGTCGTACGGCCCGTCGGTGACGTCCCGGTAGTCCTGCACCCGGATCTCCACCTTGTCGGTCAGCCCCTCGTCGGCGACCCGTTTACGGGCGTACGCGGCCTGTTCCTGCGACAGCGTGACGCCGACGACGCTCGCGCCGTGCTCGCGGGCCGCGTGGATGGCCATGGAGCCCCAGCCGCAGCCGACGTCCAGGAGCCGCTGACCGGGCTTCAGGCCGAGCTTGCCGGCGATGAGTTCGAGCTTGTCGCGCTGGGCGTCCTCGAGTGTGCCGCCGTCCTCCCAGTAGGCGCACGAGTAGACCATGGAGGGGCCGAGGACGATCTCGTAGAAGTCGTTGCCCACGTCGTAGTGGTGGCTGATGGCTCGTTTGTCGCTGCGCTTGGTGTGCAGGTGGCGGCGTCTGCGCACCTCCTCACGGGGCGGGGCGGGCGGCAGCGGGGGCCCGGCCATCTTCAGCAGGCCGCGCACGGCCGCGCGTACCTCGGGATCCCGCAGCGCCTCGGCGACTCCCCGCGCGTCCTCTCCCCGCTGCCACACGAGCCCGGACATCAGGTCCAGGGCGGTGTACAGGTCGCCCTCCACGCCGAGATCACCGGCGACCCAGGCCCGGGCCAGGCCCAGTTCGCCCGGCTTCCACAGCAGGCGGCGCAGGGCCTTCCGGTTGCGCACGATGAGCGCGGGGGCGCCGGGTGGACCTGCTTCCGAGCCGTCCCAGGCGCGGATGCGCACCGGGAGCGGAACCCCCAGCAACTGTTCGACAAGGCTGTTCAGCCGCAGCGCGGCGTCCTGCATGGCGCACACCTCCGTGACGACATTCCCGAACGCTCCAAACAACACGTAAACACCAACCGGTCTCTCGCGCAGTCCCCCTTCCGCGTTACAGCTGAGCAAAATAGCTGTAGCCGCCACGCTTTTCGCGCGGCGGCGGGCCTCGTCGGGAACGCCGAAGGGGCCGCCCGCACCACGGATGGCGGGCGGCCCCGTCGGGGCCGTCAGAGTCCCGGGGGGAGGAGGCCTTGGCCTTCTCCTCGGTCTTGGCGACGGGCGCGGGTGCGGCCGCCGCGGCCGGCGCCGGCTTGGCGGCCTCGTAGAACTCCTCGCGAGGAGACTCGATGGCACCGAGCGAGACGACCTCACGCTTGAGGAACATCGCGAGCGTCCAGTCGGCGAAGACGCGGATCTTACGGTTCCACGTCGGCATGGCCAGCCCGTGGTAGCCACGGTGCATGTACCACGCGAGACGGCCCTTGAGCTTGATCTTCACCTTGCCCATGACGATCATCGCGACGCCCTTGTGGAGCCCGAGACCCGCGACAGCACCCTTGTTGGCGTGGCTGTACTCCTTCTGCGGGAAGCCCCGCAGACCGGAGATCACGTTGTCGCCGAGAACCCGCGCCTGACGCAGCGCGTGCTGCGCGTTCGGCGGGCACCAGGCGTTCTCGACACCGGCCTTGCGGGCGGCGACGTCGGGCACCTGGGCGTTGTCGCCCGCGGCCCAGATGTAGTCCGTGCCCTGCACCTGGAGCGTGGTCCGGGTGTCCACGTGACCGCGCGGGCCGAGCGGCAGACCGAAGCGGGAGAGAACGGGGTTCGGCTTCACGCCGGCCGTCCACACGATGGTGTTGGAGTCGACCTCGAGGCCGTTCTTGAGAACCACGTGGCCGTCGACGCAGGAGTCCATGGAGGTGGAGAGGTAGATCTCCACACCGCGGCTCTCCAGGTGCTCCTTGCCGTACTGGCCGAGCTTGGGACCGACCTCGGGGAGGATCTTGTCCGCGGCGTCGACGAGGATAAAGCGCATGTCCTCACGGGACACGTTGGTGTAGTACTTCGACGCGTCACGGGCCATGTCCTCGACCTCACCGATGGTCTCCGCACCCGCGAAGCCACCGCCGACGAAGACGAACGTCAGCGCCTTGCGCCGGACGTCCTCGTCGGTCGTGGAGTCAGCCTTGTCGAGCTGCTCGAGGACGTGGTTGCGCAGGCCGATGGACTCCTCGATGCCCTTCATGCCGATGCCCTGCTCGGCGAGGCCGGGGATCGGGAAGGTGCGGGAGACCGCGCCCATCGCGATGACGAGGTAGTCGAAAGGCAGCTCGTACGCCTCACCCACGAGGGGGGCGATCGTGGCGACCTTGCGGTCCTGGTCGATGGTGGTGACCCGGCCGGTGAGGACCTCCGCCTTGGGGAGCACGCGTCGCAGCGGGACGACGACATGCCGCGGGGAGATGCTGCCGGCGGCGGCTTCGGGGAGGAAGGGCTGGTAGGTCATGTACGACCGGGGGTCGACGACCGTGACGGTCGCCTCTCCGTAGCGCATCTTCTTCAGAATGCGCCGAGCTGCGTACAGGCCTACGTACCCACCGCCTACTACGAGGATCCTGGGACGCTCCGTGGTGCTCATGCCATCGAGTATCCACCCGGTCTTGGGGGGTCGCTCGTGCGCCCCTTCACAAGCTTGGTCAGGGTCTCTGCTACACTGCGCCGCCCACGTGACCCAGGTCATGGCGCGACGGGGGGACCACCGTGTAGTGCGGACCGTTGTCAACACCGCGTGAGCTGCCGCTCCGGCCCTTCCGACCGACCGGACCAGCCCCCGGGTTCACCCTCCCGCAACGCCCCCGAAACGCGCCGCCGAGCACGCTTCCGGACCGCCCGAGCCCCCCGGGAGGGCCCCTGCGGCCCATTCCTCGCCCGGCAGCGGGCTTTTCCTTGTGAAGAACTTCACGAACTTTCCTGACGACACTTCCCGGAGGGCCTTTCCGGGCCCCTCAGGACGCGCTCATACGTTATCCGACCTGCTCAGCCGAGGCTACTGACAGGTAGCAAAGGAGAGCTAAGCCACGGACCAGGCGATGCCGTCGAGGATGTCGTGCTCGCTGACGACGACCTCGTCCGCCCCGATCCGCTCCATGATCGAAAGCAGTACCAGAGCTCCCGCGGCGATGACATCGACCCGCCCCGGGTGCATCGAGGGAATCGCGGCGCGCTCGGCGTGCGTGGACGCCAGCAGCCACTCGGTGATCTCGCGGACCTTGTCGTAGGAGACCCGGGAGTGGTGGATCGCCGCGGAGTCGTACTCGGGCAGGTTCTGGGCGATCGCCGAGACCGTGGTGACCGAGCCGGCGAGCCCGACGAGCGTCCGTGCCTCGCGCAGCGGCACGGTCTGCTCCGCGAGGTCCAGCGCCGCCTCGATGTCCGCGCGGATCGCGTCGATCTGCCCGGGCGTCGGCGGATCACTGACGACTCCCTCCTGCACGAGGTGCCGCTCGGTCATCCGTACGCACCCGATGTCGACGGACCGCGCGGCGCGCACGTGCTCCTCGCCCACGACCAGCTCGGTCGAACCGCCACCAATGTCCACGACCAGGTAGGGCTTGGCCAGGTCGTCCCGGCCCGTCAGCTCCTTGGTCGCGCCGATGAAGGAGAACTCCGCCTCCTGGTCGCCGGTGATGACCTCCGGCTCCACGCCGAGGATGTCCTGCACTCCGCGCACGAAGTCCTCCCGGTTCTCCGCGTCGCGGGAGGCGGACGTCGCGACGAAGCGCAGCTTCTGGGCGCCGTGCTCCTTGATGACCGCCGCGTACTCCCGGCACGCCGCGAACGTCCGCTCCAGCGCGTCGGGCGCGAGCCGCCCCGTCCGGTCGACTCCCTGCCCGAGCCGCACGATCGTCATCCTGCGGTCCAGCTCGACGAGTTCCCCCGTGGCGGGATCCGCGTCTGCGACGAGCAGCCGGATGGAGTTGGTGCCACAGTCGATGGCAGCGACCCTGGTCATGGTGTCTGGTCTCCTGGCTGAAGGGTTCTGGCCCGTCCGGCGTTTGAGGACGAGCGCGAAGCGCGACAAGGGGGTCTGGGGGCGGAGCCCCCCAGGTACGGTGGGGGTCCCCCCGCTCGAGCGAAGCCGAGAGTGGGGGAGGGTAGGGGCGGCGGGGGCGAAACTCCCCTCGCCGCACCCCAGCGGCGCGTCAGTCGCCCTCGGCCGGGACCACACACGGCCCCTTGCTCCACCACTCCGGCAGCATCGCGATCGCCTCGTCCCCGAGCGGATTGACCCCCGGGCCCGCGGCCAGGGAGTGCGCGACGAGCACGTGAAGGCACTTCACCCGGTCCGGCATACCCCCCGCACTGGGGAATCCCTCCAGCACCTCGATGGAGTCACGCCGAGCGATGTAGTCCTCGTGCGCGGCACGGTAGGCGGCGGCCAGTTCGGGATCGGTCGCCAGACGGTCCGTCATCTCCTTCATGACGCCGTTGGCCTCCAGCGTCCCGATCGCGGAAGCCGCACGCGGGCACGTCAGGTAGTACGTCGTCGGGAACGGCGTCCCGTCAGGCAGCCGCGGCGCCGTCTCGACGACGTCCGGCTGCCCGCACGGACACCGGTGCACGATCGCGCGCAACCCGCGCGGCGGCCGCCCGAGCTGCTGCTTGAAGGCCTCGACGTCCGCGTCGGTCGGCTCGGTGCGCGGAGTGGGCGGCGGTGGCGTTTCCATGCCGTGATTCACATGTCTTTCTGGTCAGTTCATGGGTCGTCGTCACTGATCGGATCGTGTCACTGATCCGGTCGTCGTCACTGATCCGGTCGTCGTCACTGGTCCGGGCCGTCGTCACTGGTCGGGCCGTCGTCACTGATCCGGTCGTCGTCACTGGTCCGGGCCGTCGTCACTGGTCGGGCCGTCGTCACTGATCCGGTCGTCGTCACTGGTCGGCGGCGTCGGACTTGTCCACGCCGTCCCAGACGTTGGCGTACCAGGGACGGCCGGCCGCCCCCTGTTCGGCGCGGGACTGCTTCGCCGCGTCCGGATCGATCACGACATAGCCGGTCTCACCCGGCATCACATAGTGCAGCCGCTGCCGGATCTGCTGCTGGGCGTACGCGTCGTCCTGCCAGCGCGCCTTGAGGTCGCGCAGCTGCTCGACCCGCTGGCGGGCCTGCTCCCGCTGCCGCTCCAGATTGGCGACCTGGGTGCGCTGGGACACGTACTGCCTCATCGGGTACGCGAGGGCGACGATCAGGGAGCACAGGACGAGGGCCAGCAGCGCGGCCCGGCCGGTCAGCCGCGAGCGGCGGGCCTGCCGCTTGGTCTGGGAGCGATAGACCCGGGCCGCCGTCTGCTCGCCGAGCAGCTTCAGCCTGGTCGCGGTGGAGAACCGGTCCCGGTCCTTCACGGCCATGTCCCGCCTCCCCTTCACACATGCGGACGTCCCCGCACACGGTACGGGACCGGGTACGGGGACGTACGTACGACGCTTCCTACGGCCTCGAGGCTCAGCCTTGCTGTGCCCATCGTCCGCAAAGCGGAACGGCGGGAACGCTCAGCCCTTGCTGTGCCCATCGTCCGCCAAGCGGAACAGCGGGAACGCTCAGCCCTTGAAGCGCGGGAAGGCGCTGCGACCGGCGTACACCGCCGCGTCGTCGAGGATCTCCTCGATGCGCAGCAGCTGGTTGTACTTGGCGACGCGGTCCGAGCGGGCCGGGGCGCCGGTCTTGATCTGGCCGCAGTTCACCGCGACGGCGAGGTCGGCGATGGTGACGTCCTCGGTCTCGCCGGAGCGGTGGGACATCATGCACTTGAAGCCGTTGCGCTGGGCCATCTCGACGGCGTCCAGGGTCTCGGTCAGCGAGCCGATCTGGTTGACCTTGACGAGCAGGGCGTTCGCGGAGCCCTCCTCGATGCCGCGGGCGAGGCGCTCGGGGTTGGTGACGAAGAGGTCGTCGCCGACGATCTGGACCTTGTCGCCCAGCTTCTCGGTGATGACGTTCCAGCCGGCCCAGTCGTCCTCGTACAGCGGGTCCTCGATGGAGACGAGCGGGTACGCGGAGACGAGCTCCTCGTAGTACTCCGTCATCTCGGCGGCCGAGCGGGACTTGCCCTCGAACTCGTAGCTGCCGTCCTTGTAGAACTCCGACGCGGCGACGTCGAGCGCGAGCGCGATCTGCTCGCCGGGGACGTAACCGGCCTGCTTGATGGCCTCGAGGATTAGGTCGAGCGCGGCGCGGTTGGACTCCAGGTTCGGGGCGAAGCCGCCCTCGTCACCGAGACCGGTGGACAGGCCCTTGGTCTTCAGCACCTTCTTGAGGGTGTGGTAGACCTCGGCGCCCCAGCGCAGCGCCTCGGAGAAGGACTCCGCGCCGATCGGGGCGATCATGAACTCCTGGATGTCCACGTTCGAGTCGGCGTGCGACCCGCCGTTCAGGATGTTCATCATCGGAACGGGCAGCAGGTGCGCGTTCGGGCCGCCCAGGTAGCGGAAGAGCGGGAGGTCGCTGGCCTCGGAGGCGGCGTGCGCGACGGCGAGCGAGACGCCGAGGATGGCGTTGGCGCCGAGCGAGCCCTTGTTGTCGGTGGCGTCCAGGTCGAACATCGCCTGGTCGATCAGGCGCTGCTCGGTGGCGTCGTAGCCGACGAGCTCCGGGCCGATCTGCTCAATGACGGCGAGGACGGCCTTCTCGACACCCTTGCCCTGGTAGCGGTTGGGGTCCCCGTCGCGGAGCTCGATGGCCTCGAAGGCGCCGGTGGAAGCGCCGGACGGGACGGCGGCACGACCCGTGCTGCCGTCGTCGAGGCCGACCTCGACCTCGACCGTGGGGTTGCCTCGGGAGTCCAGGATTTCCCGGGCTACGACGACGTCGATGGACGGCACGAGCATCTCCTTCTGGGATGTGACGCGGGTACGCAGAGCTTTTCGCGGGCTCTGCGAGATGAGCCTAACCGCCTCGGAGGGATCGGCCAGCCGGTCGACCACCCCTTGGGCAGAACCGAGAGTAAATTGTTTCCGAACGGAACAAAAACCTGCCCCGTACATGAAACCCGCCCCGCGCCGGCCCGACAGGAAAAAGCCCCGCTCCGGTGCGTACGGGGGAACACGCACCGGAGCGGGGAGCCCGTGGGGACGGGGGCCCTCACCGGGGTCTCCACCATGGAGACCCCTTCTACGAGAGGGCTGTCATTCAGCTGAGGTGCAGCTGCTGACCGGGGTAGATGAAGTCGGCGTCGTCGACGATGTCCTTGTTCAGCTTGAACAGCTTCTGCCAGCCGCCCTTGACGTTCTTCTTCTCGGCGATCGAGCTGAGGGTGTCACCCTTGACGACCTTGTACTCGCCGTCACCCTTCTTGACCTTCTTGCCGGTCGGGGTGGTGACGGTCTTCTTGGCGACCGGGCGCTCGGTGGAACGGGAGGCGGGCTGCTCCGTCGTCCGGGTGGTGGTGCTCTGCGAGCCGCTCGACGAGGAGGAGCTGGAGGGCGTGGACGTGCCACCGCTGTACGCGGCGCTCGACAGGCCCGTGCCGCAGGTCGGCCAGGCACCCTTGCCCTGCGCGGCGAGGACCTTCTCGCCGATGGTGATCTGCTCCGACTTGGAGGCCTGGTTGGCGGTGGAGGCGTAGGCGGTGCCGCCGTACGCGGCCCAGGTGGAGGACGAGAACTGCAGGCCGCCGTAGTAGCCGTTGCCAGTGTTGATGGACCAGTTGCCACCGGACTCGCACTGGGCGACCGCGTCCCACTCGGAGGAGGTGGCGGCGGAGGCGTTGCCGGCCGCCATCAGCGGGGCGGCGATGGCGACACCGGTGACACCGGCGAGCGTGGCGACACGGGTGGCCTTGGAAGGACGGCGGTGCTTGCCCTTGCTGGAAAACAGCATGGAGAGATCCCCTCACCGACGCCTGCGAGGTGAGCTGTCGGGTTCGGGCGGGTGAGTGCCCGGCCGCGCGCCTCGGCCCTTCGGCCTCTGGCGCACGTCTTCACCCCAAGCCGCTCCCGGTCAACTCCCGGGCGCGGCGCTTACCTTGGGTCCCCCGCTCCTGCCTACGGCGCTTGACGCGACGACTGTTCCCGTACGGCCGCTGGCAGGATTCGGCGTTGCGACCGTCGGGGCCCGCGGTGGCGAGCGATCACGACCGTAGACATGCGATCGGCGGAATTCCAAAGACGATCAGGGCTTCTGAGACCCATCTCTCACTCGCGCCAAACCGGACATTACACGGCGAACCAGGACGCGAACTCCCGCTACTTTTCGTCCGTTTCAGCACCAACTGCAAGACTCTGACCGGGGATGATGAGGTCGGGATCGGCACCGACCGTCTCCTTGTTCCCGGCGTACAGCTCGGCCCATCCACCCTTGAGGTCAAGGTCGTCGGCGATCGTCCAGAGACTGTCACCGGTGCGCACGGTGTACGAGCCGTCGGCGGCGTCACGCGAGGCGCTCGAGCCGCGCGAGGCGTGCCGCCCGGAAGCGCTGTCCGTACGACCGTCGGTCACACCCTCCGCCGTGCCCTCGTCGGCGCTGCCGCCACGGTGACGGCCCGCGCCGGTCGTCCCGGACTCGGACGCACCCGAAGAGTCGCCGTTCTGCGTGGAGTTGTCCGATTCGCCATTCGTGGCGGTTTTCGCGTCCGAGCTGTCGGAACCCTGTGAGGTACCGGAAGACGTGTCGGACTTCGTCGAGTTCCCGGTCGCGTCCGAGGAGGAGCCGGACGAGGAAGAGGAGTCGGACGACGAGTCGGACGAACCGGATGAAAGAGACGAACTCGGCGAGTCGGAGGAACTTGACGAGCCCGAGGAGTCCGACGAGCCGGACGTGCTCGACGAGTCGTTCGCCACCCCCGTGTCGACCTCGACCTCGCCCGAGTTCTTGCTGAGCCCGGAGAGCGGCCCACAGGTGGGCCAGGCGGCGAGACCCTTGGCATCGAGGAGCTTCTCGGCGACGGCTATCTGCTGCGAGCGGCTGGCCTGATCGGGCCTCGAGGCGTACGCGAGACCGCCGTGCGCCTCCCAGTCGTCCTGGGTCAACTGCAGGCCGCCGAAGTACCCGTTGCCGTCATTGGTGCTCCACGCGCCGCCGCTCTCGCACTCCGCGACCCGGTCCCACGTGGTGCCGTCGGCCGCGCTCGCACTGGTGGCGCCGAGCAACGGGATCGCGATGGCCGATCCGGTCACTCCTGCGGCGACGATGAGGGCCGGGGCCTGACGGGGGCGACGATGACGGCCGTTCCCGGAGCGCATGCGGAAGCCTTTCGCGTGACAGCAGGTGACTACAGCGGCAGATGGGCCGCGTTGATGGGTGAACGTATCCGCACTCGAACGCTTGTCACAAGTCGATGCAGCGCAGATCACGTGAAGATCACAGAGTTGAGGGACCGTCACTTTTTCCCTGGTGAGAGGCGGTTTCCCGCCCTGCCTACCGCCCGGGTGCGAACTCCACGGGAAGCGTGCGCAACCCCCGCATAATGAGCCCGCCACGCCAGCGCAAATCGGCAGAATCTCCCGCGAGTTGGAGATCGGGGAGGCGGGTGAGGAGGGTGGCGAGGGCGGTCTGCCCCTCCAGGCGGGCGAGCGGCGCGCCGAGGCAGTAATGGATGCCGTGACCGTACCCGAGGTGCTGATTGTCACGCCGCGAGAGGTCGAGCGTGTCCGGCTGCTCGAACCGCTCGGGGTCACGGTCCGCAGCCGCCAGTACGACGAGGACGGGGTCGCCGGGCGCGATGTCCTGCCCGCCGATCCGCACGGCCTCGGTCGCGAACCGCCACGTGGCGAGTTCGACCGGCCCGTCGTAGCGCAGGAGTTCCTCCACCCCGGTTTCCAGGAGCCCGGTCTCCTTGGCGGCGAGGGAGGCCTGGAGGCGTGCGCGCTGTTCAGGGTGGGTGAGAAGCGCGTACGTGCCGTTGCCGATCAAGTTCACCGTGGTCTCGAAGCCGGCGAACAGAAGGATGAAGGCCATCGCCGCCGCCTCGTTCTCGGTGAGGTGTTCGCCGTGATCGGAGGCGCGGATGAGGCCGGAGATGAGGTCTTCGCCGGGGCCGGGCCGCTCGGGGAGGAGTTGGCGCTTGCGGTGGATCAGCTCGGCGAGATACCCGCGCATCTTCTTGACGGACCGCGCCACACCGCCCCTCGGCCCTCCGCCGTGCCGGATCATCATCCCCGCCCAGTCCCGGAAGTCGTCCTGGTCCTCGCGGGGGACGCCGAGCAGGTCGCAAATGGCGTAAATCGGCAGCGGAAACGCGAATTCGTGGATGAGGTCGGCGGAGCCCTTGGCCGCGAACTGGTCGATGAGGTGGTCGGTGAGCTGCTGCACCCGCGGCGCGAACTCGGCCACGCGGCGGGGGGTGAAGGCCTTGGAGACGAGCCGCCGCAGTCGCGTGTGGTCCGGCGGATCGATGTTGAGCAGATGCGTCATCAACTCGGCCTTGCGCTCCCCCGGGATGCCGGTCTTCCCCTTGGCGTGCGGGGGTTCGTCGTGATGGGCCGGGTTCTTGCTCAGCCGCGCCTCGGCCAGGGCCTGCTTGGCGTCCACGTACCGGGTGACCAGCCAGGCTTCCACCCCACTGGGCAGGCGCGTCCTGTGCACGGGCGCGTGCTCCCTGAGCCAGGCGTACGCCGGGTAGGGGTTGGTGGCGAACTCCCAGGTGAAGAGTTCGGGCGTGGGGCCGGTGGGAGTGGGGTGCTCGGTCACCGTCCCACGCTATCCGGAGGGGACAGGCACAGCCTCCGCCATCAGCGAGCCCTGCGTTCGGTCGTCCCGGCCGCCTCACCGGGTCGACGCTGACCTGGAGCAACCGTACTCAGGGGGACCCCCGCCCCACCCCCACCCGCTTCACCCCAGGCTGTCCGTAAATCGCCTGCGGTTTGACTGCGCGGCTCGAGAACTCCCTACATTCGCGAAGTGGACCCCGAAATACTCAGATCCAGCTTCGCGGTCGTCGAGAGACGGGCCGAGTTCGCGGTCAAGTACTTCTACTCGCATCTGTTCCGGCACCATCCGGATGTCCGCGGGCTGTTTCCGCTGGACTTCCCGGAGGACATGCAGCGGCAGCGGGACAGACTATTCGCGGCGCTCACCTATGTGATGCAGCGGCTGGAGGATCCGGGACTGCCAGGGTACTTACGGGAGCTCGGGCGGGACCACCGGAAGTATCTGGCGGAGCCGGAGCATTACGCGGCCGTGGGGGCGAGTCTGATCGCCGCGTTCGCCGTCGTCGCGGGGCCGGCGTGGAACGTGGAGGTCGAGAAGGCCTGGGGCGAGGCGTACGGGGCGATCACGAACGTGATGCTGCAGGGCGCGTGGGAGGCACAGCACCACGGCGAACCGCCCTGGTGGGACGCCGAGGTCACCGCCCGGACCCGGCACGGCGACGACCTCGTCGTACTGACCCTGCGTCCGCACCAGCCCCTGGTCTACCTCCCCGGCCAGTACGTCAGCGTCAACCTCCCCCACTTACCGGGCATTTGGCGGCCCTACTCGCTCGCCAACGCACCCCGCCCCGACCACACCCTCGACCTGCACATCAGCCGCGTCGAGGACGGCGTCCTGTCCACCGCCCTCGTCCGGCAGACCCGCAAGGGCGACGTCCTGCGGCTGGGCGCGCCCGGCGGCACGCTGACCCTGCGCACCCCCGTGGACCGGCCGCTCACTCTCATCGCGGCCGGCACCGGATGGGCACCCGTGAAGGCCCTGCTGGAACAGCTCGACGACGCCCATGAGGCCCGCCTCTTCCTCGTCGCCCGCGACACCTCGTACCTGTACGACCGTGCCGCCCTCGAGCGCCTGCGGGACCGGCTCACCCGACTCGCCGTCACCTTCATCACCCCCGCTCCCGGCCGCCCCAAGGCCCAGGCGACCGAACGGCTCCTCACCGCGCTGGGCAACCGCGCCGGCTGGACCCGGCACGACGTCTATCTCGCCGGTCCGCCCGAGCTCGTCGAAGAGATCGGCGAGGGGCTGCCCACCCTCGGCACGCCGTCCGACCGCATCTTCCACGACGTCCTGGCCCCGACCGGCCGGGGACGCCCTCGCCCAATGGGCGCGGCGGAATGGCTGCTCGACCGTCCCCAACCGAGCTGGCACAACCCGTCGAGCCGCGCCCCGCAGGCGTAGCTCCGGTGCCCGGCTATCGAGCCGCGCTCCACAGGCGCGACAGCCACAACTCCGGGCCTGGATCGTCGTCGTCGACCCTCGCCGCGAAAGGCGTCACTCCGGTGCCCGGCCGTCGAGCCGCGCCCCGCAGGCGCGACAGCCACAACTCCGGGCCTGGATCGTCGTCGTCGACCCTCGCCGCGAAAGGCGTAACTCCGGTGCCCGGCCGTCGAGCCGCGCCCCGCAGGCGCGACTCCACCCTCTGGTCGTCTCATTCCTCCCCCGTCTCCACCCCTTCCGCCGCGCGGATCGCGTCCCGGTACGCCCGGCCCGCCGCTCGCAGCGCCGCCTCCGGGTCCACACCCTCGGCCTCGGCGCGCGCGGCTGTCGCCAGCAGCTCGTAGCCGACGCCCTTCCCCGCGGGAAGAGGCACCTCGAGTCCCGCCGTTCGGACCCGGGACGCCAGCTTCGCCGCCAGGGCCAGGCCCGGCTGACCGAGCGGTATCCCCTCCGTGACGGACGTGCGCTGCTTCTCCTCGGCCTTGGTGCGCAGCCAGTGCTCCTTGACCTCCTCGGGTGTCGTCGCCGTCTCGTCGCCGAAGACATGGGGATGGCGGTGGATCAGCTTGGTGACGATGCCGCCCGCCACGTCGTCGATGGAGAAGGGGGCGGAGCCATCCTCCGGGCGCCCTTCCTCGGCGATACGGGCGTGGAAGACGACCTGGAGCAGGACGTCGCCGAGCTCCTCGCGCAGTTCGTCGCGGTCGCCCTCCTCGATCGCCTCGACGAGTTCGTACGCCTCCTCGATGCCGTACTTCGCCAGGCCTTCGTGGGTCTGCTGGGACGACCAGGGGCACTCGGTGCGGATGCGGTCCATGACCTGGACGAGGTCGAGGAGGCGGGCGCCCGGCAGGTCGTAGGAGGCGGGCAGCAGCTCGAGGTCCGGCATCTGTATGCGGCCGGAGCCGGCCAGCTGGGCCAGACCGTCGGTCAGCCGCGGCTCGCCCTCGCCAGTGGCGACGACGACCAGTGTGCGGCCGCCCGCGCAGGCGTCGACCAGCTCCTGAGCGGTCGGCGAGGCCTCGTCGACGACGATGCCGGCCTCGCGCAGATACGGCAGCTGCGGATGCATTCCGTCCGCGCACACGACCTGGTCGGCGGTGCGCAGCGCCTGCCAGGCGGGCCAGGACAGCAGTCCGGGTGCCACGCGGTGGCTGGTGGTGAGCAGGACGATGCGGCCCGGGTCGGCGGCGGTCGCGTCGCCTGTGGGTCCGGTCGCGGTCGCGTCGCCAAAGGGTCCGGTCGCCGTCGCGGACGGATCGCCAACGGGTCCGCTCGCAGACGGGTCGCCAACGGGTCCGCTCGCAGACGGGTCGCCAACGGGTCCGCTCGCGGTCGCGTCGCCAAAGGGTCCGGTCGCGGTCGCGGACGGGTTGCCAACGGGTCCGGTCGCGGTCGGGTCGCCGTCGAAGCTGCTGGTTGCGTTCACCCCTCGAACGTAACCCACGTCGCCGACAGCCCCAGCAGTTGTCCACAGGCCGCGTTATCCACAGGCCCACCCGGTGCACGGTCCGGCCGGAGGAAGCGGCGGGACAGCCGACCGTCGCCCCGCCGAACCCGCCGAACCTGCCGCGCCCGCCAAGCCGCCGACCCGCCGCGCAGCCATCCACACGACTTTATCCGCGAGGCCCCCAGCCGAACCGTTTATCCACAGCCCCCGCGCCCCGCGCCCGACCGCTACGTCGTCTGCTGTGCCCCGGCAGCCACCGTGACCTCCCGCAGCCACGGCGTCTTCGCGTCGACGCGGCTGCTCTTCTGGACGTCCCAGGCGCCGTAGCGCGGGTTCAGGTCGACGTGGAGTTCCTTGGACGCGGCGGACAGCGCCTTCCAGAACGTGGTCTTGCCCTGGGTGGTGTTCATGTCCGCGCCCAGCGTGGCGGCCAGTTTCCGGGCCTCGATCTCGGTGCGGAGGCTGTCGTCGAGACGCCTGGGTGCCACCCCGTACTGCTGCAGCCAGGTCGTTTCCAGCGCCTTCGAACCGCCCGCCTGCTGTTCGAGAGCGGTCCGCATCTGCTGGGTGTCCTTGCGGGTCACGGTGACGCCCGCGTTCTTCGCGGCGCGGTCCAGGACCTTGTCGAGGACCATGCCGTGCAGGGTGTCGCGGGTGAGGCTGCCGGTCTTGGCGATGGCCTGCTCGTACTGCGCCTCGTCCTGGGTGGCGGCCTGCTGCGCCGCGCGCACCTCCATCACCCGGCTCTCCAGCTGCGCGACCGTGATCCGCTGGCCGCCGACGACGGCCGCGGCGCCTGGATGCGCGTCGCTGCCGCACCCGGTGAGGAGGGGGGCCGCGGCGACGATCGCGGCGGAGAGGACGAGCGCGGTGCGACGGCGGCGGTGCAAGGAAGCCTCCCGAGGAGATTGTGCGACGGTGCACAAAGTCTTGCGGTGATCGATGGTAAGCAGTGGCCCTGCTCTCGGCCACCCTTTCGACCAACGATTCGCCCAGCCTTCAGGCACCGTCGCACCATCACATCGGCATCACGCTGCCCGCGGGTGTCAGCCCGTGATCGCCACCGGAGCGTCCCAGGCGTCCCGGTCCACGGTGATCGTGTAACCGCCGCGCGACTCCTTGCTGTTCACCAGGTACTGGTGGGCACGGCTGTGGTTGGTCCACTGAGTGGCGCCGAACGGCCAGTCCGCGGTCGTGGTGTTCTGCTTGTCCCACAGGGCGTACCAGAGGTTGCCCGGCAGGTCGGTCTTGTCGGTCGCGTTCGCGATGGCCTTGGCGCTGGAGCTGGTGAAGCCGTAGAAGCCGGTGCGGTACGTCTTGGCGTGCAGGGCCTTGTCGAAGGCGCGTACGTAGGTCAGCACGGCGTTGTTGCAGGCCGTGTTCGTCGTGTCGTACGCCTCCATGTCGAGGTAGATCGGGCTGCCGGCCTTCATGCCGAGGGCGGCGGCCTTGGCGACCGCGTCGGCGCCGTCGGTGGTGCCGAGCGAGGCGGCGGTGGTGGCGGTGAGCTTCTCGGGGCTGGTCCCGGTCTGGCAGGACGGCTGCGCGCCTACGTACAGGGGGATGAGCTTCCAGCCGGCCGCGCTGACCGACTTCACCCAGGAGGCGGTGAGGTTGGGCTGGGCGCAGCCGCGGTTCTTGCCGCCTACGTAGACGGCGGCGGCTCCGTAGAAGCCGGTGTTCCAGGCCTTCATCGCGGACAGTGAGGGCGCGGCGCAGGCGTCGAAGGCGCGCCCGGTGAAGGTCCGCTGCGCGGGCCATGTGGTGGCGGCCATCGAGGTCTGCGCGGCGATCCCGGCGCCGGCGACCACGGCCGCGCCGGCCGCGGCCCATGTCACGTATCTGCGCTTCTTGGAATGCCGATGGCTGGACATGAGTGACCCCACCCCTGGTTGTGCACAGCTGTTCGTGCGCTGACTGTGCGTCTCTTACGACGCGGAAACGGATCGCAAAGTAACCCACGTCGCACCCGAGTTCGGGAAACACCCGATCTTGGGGAACACAAGATTCCGCCAAGGTGGCGCAAAGCTTGCGGTCAGCCCCGCACCTGTCCCAGCCACTGGAGCGTCCGCCGGATCTCCCCGGCCATCGGATGGCCGGGGCCGCGCAGCCGTTCCACGTCGTGCAGGAGCCGGGCCAGCGTGTCGTGGGCGGCGCCGCGGTCGCCGAGGGCGAGCAGCAAGTGGCCCATGCGCTGGCGGACTTCGAGGGCGGTCTCCGGGTCCCCGGCGACGTACTGGTTCTCGTAGTACGGCAGCAGCGCGCGGTACTCCGCCAGCGCGGCGGCGGGTTCGCCGAGCTGCTCCAGGCACTGGGCGGCCTCGTAGCGGAAGCGCAGGGACTGCGGGTCGGCCTGGCCGGCCTCGGCGGCGCGTTCGTCGGCGAGACGGCGCAGTTCGGGCAGCGCGCGCCGGTACTGGCCGTCGTCCATGAGCGTGGCCGCGTACTGCTTGCGCAGGGTGCGCACGACGGGCGAGTGCTCGCCGTGCTCGGTGGCGGCTGCTGGGAGGATCGAGCCGAGGATGTCGACGGCCTGCGTGATGCGCCCCTCGCCCAGCAGCCGCTTGACCTCGTCGACGGCGCCCGCGACATCGGGTTTCTCCACGGCGGGCGCGGCCTGCGGCTGCGGCGCCGGCGTGCGCGCCCTGTCGGGCCACGGCGCGTGCGGGCGCAGGAAGGGGCGCGTGGGGTCCAGGGGGGCGCCCGTGGGCATGCCGCGCGCCGGCAGCAGCGGGAGCAGCTGCTCGTACGTCTCCTGCGCGGACGCCGGCCGGTGCTGCGGGTCCTTGGAGAGCAGGCGCAGGACGAGGCTCTCCAGCGCGGGCGGCACCTCGGGGCGCAGCCGGCGCACCGGGAGCGGCGGCTCGTAGAGGTGGCGGTGCAGCACGCCGAGCGCGGTCGAGCCGGAGAACGGCACGTCTCCGCTGAGCAGTTCGTGCAGCAGTACGCCGAGTGCGTACAGGTCGGTGTACGGGCCGACCGCGCCGCCCATGGCCTGCTCGGGGGCCATGTAGGCGGGTGAGCCGATGGGGGAACCGGTGTGGGTCAGCCGCGTGGTGTCCGTGTCCATCACCGACGCCACGCCGAGGTCGAGGACCGTGACGGTGCCGTCCTGCTTGACCATCACGTTCCGCGGCTTCAGGTCGCGGTGCACGATCGGGACGGCGTGCACGGCGCTGAGCACGGCGCACAGTTGGGCGGCGACAGCGACCGCCCACTGCCACGGGTAGGGGTCGTGTTCGGCGAGGTGATCGGAGAGGTCCGCCCCGTCGACGTACTGCATGACGAGGAACAGCTCCTCGCCCACGCTGCCCGCGTCGTGAACCGTGACGAGTCCCGGGTGGTCGACCTGCGCCGTGACCCGGCACTCGCGCACGAAGCGGCGGCGCAGCTCGTCGGCCTCCTGGCCCGCGACCTTGTCGGGGCGCAGGAGCTTGACCGCGACACGTCGGTCGAGGCGCTGGTCGTAGGCCGTCCAGACCTGACCCATGCCGCCCTGCCCGATCAGCGTGGACAGTTCATAGCGGTCCGCGACCATCCGCCCCGTCGCCACGCTCATCTGCCGTCCTCGGGGTGGCCCTCGTGCTTGCGGAGGTAGTCACTGAGTTCATCGAGCTCCGCGCGTACCTGGTCGATGCGCGCGGGCGCGGGGCGCTGGGGCTGAGGCTGGGGCTGGGGGACGGGTATGGGGGTGTGTGGGGCCGGGGGCTGCGCGATCTGGGTGGCCGGGTACGGCTGGGGCTGCGGATAGCCGTATGCGACCGGGGGCGGCTGAGCCGGTATGTATCCCGGGAAGGGGGGCGGCTGCCGGTGGTGCCGGATGTCCACGACCAGGAAGTACGCGGCGCTCAGCGCGCCCAGCAGGAGCACACCGGCCAGCGCGAAGTCCGTGCGGTGATCCGACTCCGGCAGCGAGCCCACCACGGCGAGCCCGCCGAACGCCAGGGGCAGGCTCAGCCAGGCCACCGTCCAGTCGAACCACTTGCCGCGCAGCACGGCGACCCGGAACAGCGGGACGCAGGCCAGCAGACCGCAGGTGAGGAAACCGGCGGCGGCGAACAGCACGCGGAGGCTGATGACCGTAGCCGCGCTGCGGGGAGGCGGCGCCGCTCCGTGGCCGTACATGACTGCTCCCGAGGACCTGATGACGATGGACTGACGAGTTCGGAGTCCGAGCGTATAGGCCGACAAGGACAACCGGTCCCGGGTTGTACCGAACCGTTGTCGTGCTGATCACTTCGCCCGTCCCGCCGGGACTCGGCGGGCGCCCCGCCGGGCCTCCGCGGGCGTTCCGCCGGTACTCCGCAGCCGTTCCCACTGGTGCTCAGCCGGCCGTTCCCACTGGTCCTCAGCCGGGCATTCCCACCGGCGCTCAACCGGGCATTCCCACCGGTGCTCAGCCCGGCGCGACCGTCCCGTCCGTCAGACCGTCGTACATGCCGCGCACGAGCTGTTCTCCGAGCCGGCCCGCGCGCCGGAGCGCGTCCTCGAACTCGGCGAGCGCGCGGAAGCGTTCGCCGTAGCGGCGCTGCTCGTCGAGTGGCAGCCGGGGCAGTTGGAGGCGGCGCACGTCGAGCCGGGTGGCGGTCGACGCGTAACTGCTGGCCTGCCGGTTGTTGGCGGTGCCGCGCAGGAAGCCGGCCAGGAACCACGGGTCGAGGGCGGCCGGATCGGGGCGCAGCAGGGTGAGGTTGCGCCCCAGGGCGGCGCCCGCCGTCTTCTCGTCGACCACGCGCGCGATGGAGCCGCCGCCGAGCACGGGGACGACGACATCGCCCGTTTCCACCAGCGCGGCTTCCTCCTCCCCCTCGGGGAGGCTCCCGGAGGGCGCGGTACCGGCGAGCACGTCGTGGTCGGTGAGCACCGGCACGCGCGCGGGGGCGCCGATTCCGCCCGTGCGCAGCATCAGCGCGCCTCCTCGCGCCAGTTCACCGACCGTGATGAGCGGCCAGCGCGTGGGCTGCGCCCGCCGGGCCTCGGGGGGCATGAGGTCCGCGGCGAGGCGCAAGGTCTCGGCGAACCGCTCGCGCGCGCCCGCGAGTTGCTCGGTGCCACCCCCGGCGGGCGGCGGCGGCAGATGGCGGGCCGGGGCCAGGTCGACGTCGTCGTCGAGGAGTTCGATGACCGGCACCGCACGGCTGAACCCCGGCTCCTCCCGCGCGCTGCCGGTCCGGTCGTAGGGCCGCCAGGCGTCGAGCACCGCGGTGCGAACGGCCTGCCAGTCGAGGCCGCCCCGCCCTTCGGCCGCCAGCGTGCCGGTGTCGACGAGCAGCACCTCGGGCTGCGCGGGCGCCTTCTCGGGGCGGCGCAGCACCCATACATGGAGCGGGATGTTGTACGGGGGCGCGGCGCCGATCGGCAGGGCGATCACGGCGCGCAGGGCGCCGCGGCGCAGCAGGTCGGCGCGGATTCGGCGGCCCGAGCGGCGGGAGGCGGCGGCCGGGGGCATGAGGAGCACGGCGCTGCCGCCGTCCTTGAGATGGGCCAGCGCGTGCTGCACCCAGGCCAGTTCGGACTCCGTACGGGCCGGGAAGCCGTACTCCCAGCGGGCGTCGTAGGCGAGTTCGTCGTGGCCCCAGTTGCGTTCGTTGAACGGCGGGTGGCACAGGACGGCGTCGGCCTTGAGCGCGGGATGCGCGTCCGCGCGCAGGCTGTCCCCGGTGGCAGTGCGGACAGCGGCCTTTCCCTGGAGAGCGAGCCGCAGCGCGGACAGCGCCGCCAGTTCGGGGGCGCTGTCCTGGCCGTACAGCGCCTGGTCCGGCTTGGGCGGCACGGCGCGCAGGAGCGCGCCGGTGCCGCACGCCGGATCGAGCGCCGTACGCGCCGGTCCCGCGAGCTCGGCCATCAGCGCGGCGAGGTCACCCGGAGTGAGCGTGTACTGGCGCGGGTTGGCGTCCAGATGCCGCCCGAGCAGGAACTCGTACGTCTGCCGGGCGCCCAGCTCGGCGGCGAGTTCGGCGGCGCCGCGCAGCAGCGGGGCGGACGGGAGGAGCTCGGGGCCGGTCGGGGTGTTCACAGCGCGCTCGCGGGGGGCGCCGAAGCGGGGGGTGATCACCTGGTCGAGCGCGGCGGGCAGCAGGGCGGCGAGGCGTTCGTCCGAGCCCGCGCTCAGCTCCAGCCAGTCGGTGGGGCGGTCATGGATGAGCAGGAGCGCGCAGCCGGCGTGCACCAGGGCGGCAACGGGGCCCTCGGGATGCCCGGCGAGCTGCTGCCAGACGCGTTCGCGCAGCGGCACCTCGGCGAGTTTGCCCTGGTCGCGCAGCCATGCCTCGACTTCGGCGAGCGCGAAGGAGGGGCTGGTCTCGGTGCCGCCGACCGGCTTGGGGAAGTCGGCGTGGCGGCGGCGCCAGTTGCTGACGGCGGCGCGGCCGACCCCGGCGAGCCGCGCGATCCCGGCAGCGGTCACCTCTGTCGCGTTGTCCTGCACCGCCCGGCTCCCCTCGTTCTGGTCCTGACTGGCCCTGGCCCTGAGTGGTTCAGGCCGGTCCTGACTCTCTGACCCTGATTGCCCCTGACAACCGCACTGGCCTGCGGCGTTATGTCCGGCGCCGGCCTGTGGGGCCGTTTAGGGCTCACCTCAGGCGGCGTCTGTGATCCCGAGCATACCGACGCATGCAAGATCTACCTCTTCACAGGCGTGTACACGACCCTCCCTGTGAATCGTGTTGACTCGGTTCACAAGCTCTGCTGTTATTGACCCATCGAACGGGCAACCGCCACGAAGGGGCTGTTGTCGCCGCTGGGGAGGGGACCTCATGGGTACGAAGGGCAAGATCGCGCTGGGGGCTGTCGTGGGCGTGGTCGTCATCGGTGTCGTCTCGGCGAACGCCGACGGCAACAGCGGCAGCGGTTCCGGCGACAAGGGCAAGGACACCTCCGCCTCGGCCGAAGGCGAGCCCGGCAAGAAGGCCGACGCCACATCGCACGGCAAGAGCGGCGACAAGGCGGAGAAGACCGGGAAGAAGGCCCAGAAGAAGGTCGCGTTCAAGGGGGACGGCGACTTCCAGGTCGGCACGGACATCAAGCCCGGCACCTACCGGACCACGGGCAACACCGACGGCATGTGCTACTGGGAGCGTGCCAAGGACGCCTCGGGCGAGCTGGGCTCCCTGCTCGCGAACGACAATGTCAGCGGCACCAGTTACGTGACCGTCAAGGCGAGCGACAAGCTCTTCAAGACCAGCGGCTGCGAGGACTGGGAGGCCGTCGGCGCGAAGGCGCCCGGCACACCGGCCTCGCGCATCAAGGGCGACGGCGGCATGTACAGAGTCGGCGCCGACATCGCTCCCGGCACCTACAAGTCCACCGGCAACGCCGACGACTCCTGCTACTGGGAGCGCGACAAGGACGCCACGCACTCCCTCAACTCGATCGCGGCCAACAACAACGTGACCGGCACGGCCGTCGTCACCATCAGCGCCGGCGACGGCTACTTCAAGACCACCGGCTGCGGCGACTGGAAGAAGACCGGCTGACGCGGCGCCTCGACCAACCGGGCGTCAACCGCGGCGCCTCAGTTCAACGGCGTCTCAACCAACGGGGCCTGGACCAACCGCATGTCAGCCCACCACACTTCAGCCCACCGAGCCGGGCCGCCCTCTTCCTCTTCCCCGGCCCCCCAACAGACACCTCGTCACCACCACACATCACCTCAAGGAACTCTCATGCGTCGCACCGCACTTGCCGCCCTCTGCCTCGCCGCCGCGGCCACCGCGGGCCTCACCGGCTGTCTCTCCGGCGAGAACAAGGCGGACAGCAAGCCGAAGGGCCCGTTCGCCGGGCTGACCGGGGGCGAGATCGCCGACCGGGCCGTGAAGGCCACCACGGGCGCCACCTCGCTCCGTATGAAGGGCGACATGCCCGACGACGAGGACGGCGGCACGATCCGGATCGACATGGCGCTCGACAAGAAGGGCGAGTGCGCCGGAACGATGAGCATGAACGGCCAGGGCAAGGCCGATCTCATCAAGACCGGCGACACCGTCTACATGAAGTACGACGAGGCGTTCCTGCGCGCCCAGAGCAAGGGCGACTCCAAGTCCGAGACCGACGGGGTGGTGGAGATGCTGGCCGGCAAGTGGACGAAGATGGCCGCGACCGGCTCCGACGCCAAGGACATCGCGAGCTTCTGCGATCTCGACACCGTGCTCGCCGGCGCGGAGGACGTGAACTCCGACGCCACCCGCGGAAAGACCAGCAGCGTGGACGGCACCCCGGCGATCGTCCTTCACGAGAAGGACGGCAAGGACCGCTACACCCTGTACGTCGCCACCGAGGGCAAGCCCTACCTGCTGCGGGTCGACAGCACCTCCGCCAAGGACCCGGGCACGCTCACCTTCAGCGAGTACGACAAGCCGGTCCCCGCCGAGAAGCCCGCCGGCAAGGTCCTGGACCTGGACAAGCTGGGCGGCTGAGGTCCCCGCACCTCGCGCCACCCCTCCAGTCCGACACCTCCAGCTCCACGCGGCGCAGCGTGGGCGGCGGCCGGCCGCAAGGGGCTCAGCCCGCGTGGAAGCGCGCCGGCGCGCTCGTCGGGTTGCCGCCCGCGGGGAGCTTCTGGCCGGGGCAGCTGGAGAGCACCTTCTTCATGGCGGCCTTCTCGGCGGCGGTGACCCACAGCCCGTACTTCTTCTTCACAGCCACCTGGGCGGCGACATACGTGCAGCGGTACGCCTTGTTGGGCGGGAGCCAGGTCGCGGTGTCGCCGTCACCCTTGCTGCGGTTGGCGCTCGCGCCTACGGCACGCAGGTTGAGCGGGTCGTTGGCCAAAGCTATCCGCTTGCTCGCGTCCCAGTACTTGGCGCCCTTCTGCCAGGCGTCCGACAGTGCGACGAGGTGGTCTATGTCCACCAGGCTGCGACCACGCGCGTACGTCACCTCCTTGCCGCCGTACGGCTCGGGGTCGAGGAGCCCGGAGGACACCTTGCAGGTGCCGTCGCTGAACTTCACGTCCTTCAGGTCCCGTTTGAGGATGTCGTCGCGGGTGTCGCAGCGGTTGGAGTCCGTGTCGGCCCAGGCCGTGCCGAACCGCTCGCGGCTGTAGCCCGTCTTGGGGGCGCGTCCCTTGACGGTCAGCGAGTCCACGGCGGTGAGGGCGGCGCCGCCGGCCGCCGTCTCCTCAGGCCCCGCGGAACCCGTGGTCTCCTTCTTGCAGCCGCTGACACCGGCACCGACGACGAGCACCACCAGCGCGGCCGTGGCCGCCCCACCCCTCAGACGCAGCACGACGCCCCTCCCCTTCGCCTCCCCGGGTCCGCCCTGTTCGGGCGGGTTTCCCTGCTCCCACGGTATCGGCCGGGGCCCCTCGGCCGTACCCGTCCTCAACGGGCAATCGGCGCACGCCGGGCGTATCGTCGGTGGTGAGTCACCTCCGGAAGGAGCTCTGGATGGGCATCTTCGACAGATTCAGGAGCCAGGCGCAGAACAAGGGCAAGGACATGTCCGACACTGCGGAGAAGGACGTCAACGAGAAGACGGGCGGGAAGTACGAGAGCCAGGTCGATCAGGCCCAGCAGAAGATCGAGGGCCGGATGGGCATGGACCGCGACCGGCCCGAAGAGCCATAACCGGAGACGCACGGAGGCCAGTGCCGACTGAATCACCCGACACGCTTGCGGCGGAGGCCGTCCGCGGAGACCTGACTCCCGCGGGCGGCTTCCCTTGCTTCCCCTTGCCTTGCTCTCCCCTGCTTGCTCTCCCCTGCCTTGCTTTCCCTCGCTTGCCTTGCTTTCCCTTGCTGAAGAGCGACGTTCTTACACCTTCCCGATTCCCAGCGTCGTCTCCGACGGCAGCAGCCCCGAACCCAGCACCGTGACCCAGAACTCGCCGAGCAGGTCGGCGAGGCGTGCGGTGGCGTGGGAACCGAGCAGCTGCCAAGGGGCACAGGCCAGTTCGTCCGTGTGCTGCTCGACCCGGCGGCGCAGCTCGACGCCCGCGTCGGTCGCCGTACCGTCCTCGGTCACCAGGCCGCGTACGACAAGGCGCGCACGCGCGGCGGCCCATTCCGCGGCGCTCCAGCCGCGGCTCTCCAAGCGTTCGACGGAGGCCGCGCCGATCGCGGCGAAGGAGACGAGCGTCTCGACGGGGTCGAGCCCGGCGACGAGCAGTGCCGCGAGATGGCCGTCGCCCCGGTGCTCGCGCAGGATCGTCGCCGCGTGCCACAGCTGGAGGTGGGGCCCTTCGGGCCAGGGCAACTCGGCGTTGGCGGCGGCGAGTGGGCGGCCCGCGGTGTTCGCGGACTCGGCGGCGCGGCGGGCGAGCACGGCCGCCTCGGCGAGTTCGGGGCTGTCGACCCGGTCGCCGAGTATCGCGCGGTAGGCCCGGTCGACGGCCCGCTCCCGCGCCGTGAGCACCTGCTCCGGACCGGCCGTCCGCCACGCGGACTTGACGTGTTCGTCGACCATGCGCGGGCTGAAGCTGTAGAAGGCGGAGGTCACGCGCTCGCCACCGACCGGCCCCAACGGCGCGGCGCGGTACGGGAAGTAGCTCGGCCAGCGTTCCTCGGTCCGGTAGCCGAGCGCGGCCGCCTCCTCGAAGGCCTCCGGCGCGTAGTAGAGCACGGCGTGCAGCGGCTCCAGCAGATGCCACAACTGGCGCACCCGGCCGAGCTCGACACCGCCACCGGTCTCGTTCGCCTCACTCACGTGCCTCGACATGGCTGCCCTCCCCCTCGCCGTGTAACGACCCGAGAACCCTCGCCGTGTCACGATCCGAAAAACCCACGCGGTGTCCGACCCGAAAACCCTCGCGTATCACGACCCGAAAACCCTCGCCGTATCACGACCCGAAAATCGACGCCAGGAACTCCCCTGTCCAGCCCAGCAACTCCCGTCCCACCAACGGCTTCCCGCCGACCTTCGCCGTCTTCGGGCGGGGCACCAGGATCTGGTGGGCGGCCGGCTTGATCACCGTACCGGGGTACAGCCGCTTCAGGCGCAGTTCCTGCGACTCCCTCAACTCCACCGGCGCGAAGCGGATGTTGTTGCCCTGGAGGACGACCTCGCCGACCTCGCAGGCGCGCGCGAGCATGCGCAGGCCCGCCACGAGGAGCAGGTTCTCCACCGGCTCGGGCAACTTGCCGTAGCGGTCGACGAGTTCTTCGCGGACGGCCTTGACGTCCTCCTCCGTGTTGGCGGAGGCGATGGAACGGTACGCCTGCAGGCGCAGCCGCTCGCCCGGCGCGTAGTCGTGCGGGACGTGTGCGTCGACCGGGAGCTCGATCTTGACCTCCAGGGGCGGCTCCTCCTGGACGCCGCCTTCCAGGGAGGCGCGGTAGTCGGCGACCGCCTCGCCGACCATGCGGACGTACAGATCGAAGCCGACGCCTGCGATGTGGCCCGACTGCTCGCCGCCGAGCAGATTGCCCGCGCCGCGGATCTCCAGGTCCTTCATGGCCACGTACATGCCCGCGCCCATCTCGGTGTGCTGGGCGATGGTCGCGAGGCGCTCGTGCGCCGTCTCCGTCAGGGGCTTCTCCGGCGGGTAGAGGAAGTAGGCGTAGCCCCGCTCGCGGCCACGGCCGACCCGGCCGCGCAGCTGGTGGAGCTGGGAGAGGCCGAAGTTGTCGCCGCGCTCCACGATCAGCGTGTTGGCGTTCGAGATGTCGATGCCCGACTCGACGATCGTCGTGGAGACCAGTACGTCGTACTTCTTCTCCCAGAAGTCGACGACGACCTGCTCCAGCGTCTGTTCCGACATCTGGCCGTGCGCGGTCGCGATCCGTGCCTCGGGGACGATCTCGCGCAGCCGCGAGGCCGCGCGGTCGATCGACTCGACGCGGTTGTGGATGTAGAAGACCTGGCCCTCGCGCAGCAGTTCGCGGCGGATGGCCGCGCCGATCTGCTTCTCCTCGTACGGGCCGACGAAGGTCAGCACCGGGTGGCGTTCCTCCGGCGGGGTGGTGATCGTGGACATCTCGCGGATGCCCGTGACCGCCATCTCGAGGGTGCGCGGGATCGGGGTCGCGGACATCGTCAGCACGTCCACGTTGGCGCGTAGCTTCTTCAGCTGCTCCTTGTGCTCGACGCCGAAGCGCTGCTCCTCGTCGACGATGACCAGGCCCAGGTCCTTGAACTTCGTCTCCGAGGAGAACAGCCGGTGGGTGCCGATGACCACGTCCACCGAGCCTTCGTGCAGGCCCTCCAGGACTGCCTTCGCCTCCTTGTCCGTCTGGAAGCGGGACAGCGCCCGGACGTTGACCGGGAACTGCGAGTAGCGCTCGCCGAAGGTGCCGAAGTGCTGCTGCACCAGCAGGGTCGTCGGGACGAGCACGGCCACCTGCTTGCCGTCCTGGACCGCCTTGAAGGCCGCGCGGACCGCGATCTCCGTCTTGCCGTAGCCGACGTCGCCGCAGACCAGGCGGTCCATCGGGACCGTCTTCTCCATGTCGTCCTTGACCTCGGCGATCGTGGTCAGCTGGTCGGGGGTCTCGGTGTAGGGGAAGGCGTCCTCCAGCTCGCGCTGCCACGGGGTGTCGGAACCGAAGGCGTACCCCGGTGCCGCCATGCGGGCGCTGTACAGCTTGATCAGGTCGGCGGCGATCTCCTTGACCGCCTTCTTGGCGCGCGCCTTGGTCTTCGTCCAGTCGGCGCCGCCGAGCCGGTGCAGCGTGGGTGCCTCGCCGCCGACGTACTTGGTGATCTGCTCGAGCTGGTCGGTGGGGATGTAGAGGCGGTCGCCGGGCTGGCCGCGCTTGGCGGGGGCGTACTCCACCACCAGGTACTCGCGGGTGGCGCCCTGGACCGTGCGCTGCACCATCTCGATGTAGCGGCCGACGCCGTGCTGCTCGTGCACGATGTAGTCGCCCGCTTCGAGGGTCAGCGGGTCGATGGTCTTGCGGCGGCGGGCGGGCATGCGCGCGCCGTCCTTGCCGGCCGCCTTCTGGCCGGAGAGGTCGGTCTCGGTCAGGACCGCCAGCCTCAGCGCGGGGTCGACGAAGCCGTAGTCGATCGAGCCGCACGCCACGTGCACCACGGAGGGACTGATGTCCGCCAGGTCGATGTCGAGGCGGGCCGCGATGCCCTCGCCGCCGAGGACCTCGACGGTGCGGGCGGCGGGGCCGTGCGCCTCGGTGACGTACACGGTGCGCCAGCCGTCGGCCAGCCAGCCCTTGGTGTCGGCGAGGGCGCGGGCGGTGTCGCCGCGGTAGGTCTCGGGGGCGTGCATACCCAGCTTGAGGGTGTCGGCGTCCAGCTCCTCGTCGGCCGCGAAGGGCGACACCGACCACCACATCATGTCCAGCTCGCGCGCCCGGTCCCGTACGTCCGCGATGGACCACAGGGACGCCGCGCCGACGTCGATGGGGGCCTCGCCGCCGCCCGCCGTCGCCGCCCATGACGCCTGCAGGAACTCCTGCGACGTCGCCACCAGGTCCGCGGCCCGCGTCCGCACGCGCTCCGGATCGCATACGACGGCCATCGAGCCCTTGGGCAGCACGTCGAGCAGCAGCTCCATGTCGTCCACCAGGACCGGGGCCAGGGATTCCATGCCCTCCACCGCGATGCCCTCGGCGATCTTGCCGAGCAGTTCGCCCAGCTCCGGGTGGGCCTCGGCCAGGGCCGCCGCCCGCTGTCGTACGTCGTCCGTGAGCAGCAGTTCGCGGCAGGGTGCGGCCCACAGGCCGTGCTCGGCGACTTCGAGGGAGCGCTGGTCGGCGACCTTGAAGTAACGGATCTCCTCGACGTCGTCGCCCCAGAACTCCACGCGCAGCGGGTGTTCCTCGGTGGGCGGGAAGACGTCCAGGATGCCGCCGCGGACGGCGAACTCGCCGCGCTTCTCGACGAGCTCGACACGGGAGTACGCGGCTGCCGCGAGCGCCTCGACGATCTCGCCCAGGTCGGCGGTCTGGCCGGTGCGCAGGGCGACCGGCTCCAGGTCTCCGAGGCCCTTGACCTGCGGCTGGAGCACGGAGCGTACGGGGGCGACGACGACGGAGACCGGGCCGGTCTCGGGGTCGTCGGGGCGCGGGTGGGCCAGGCGGCGCAGGACGGCGAGGCGGCGGCCCACGGTGTCGCTGCGGGGGGAGAGCCGCTCGTGCGGGAGGGTCTCCCACGACGGGTATTCGACGATGCCCTCGGAGGGCAGGAGGGACCTCAGCGCCGCGGCCAGGTCCTCGGCCTCGCGGCCCGTCGCCGTCACCGCCAGGACGGTGCGGGCGCTCTCGCGGGCCAGCGCGGCGATCGCGAAGGGGCGGACCGCGGGTGGGCCGACCAGGTCGACGTGCATCCGGAGTTCGCCGGAGGCGGCCCTCACCGCTTCCGCGAGTGCGGCGTCCTTGACGACGGCGTCGAGCAGACCGTGCAGGCTCATGAAGGGCTTCCCGTCCAGGGGTGGGCAACGCGAACCGCCCGGCACGTGTCACGGGCCGGGGGTCTCCAGCGTACGACGCCGGGCTGCGTGGTGCCGGGCCTGTGGATAACCCCCGGCGTCGGTGCGGGCGCCTGGGGTGTTCGCCCCCTCCGCCCCTACCCTCCCCCACTCTCGGCTTCGCTCGAGCGGGGGGACCCCCACCGTACCTGGGGGGGCTTCGCCCCCCAGACCCCCCGTATCGCGCTTCGCGCTCGTCCTCAAACGCCGGACGGGCTAAAAGCAAAAAGCAAAAAGCAGCCCGGCTCCGGGAAGCTGAAGCTTCTCGGAGCCGGGCTCTCCCCCGTGTCCCCGTGACCCCCGTCCGCGGGGCTACTCGGTGGCTATGGCGTTCAGGACGTTCATCCGGCCCGCGCGGAACGCCGGGATCAGTGCGGCGAACAGGCCCACGAAGGCTGAGCCGATGAAGACGCCGATGATGGTCGTCCAGGGGATGTCGAGGACGTTGAGGCCTTCCAGGGCGAGGAGCTTTTGGGCCGTGGCGCCCCAGCCCATGCCGAGGCCGAGGCCGAGGAGGGCGCCGAAGAGGGCGATGACGATCGACTCCAGGCGGATCATGCGGCGCAGCTGGCGGCGGGAGAGGCCGATGGCCCGCATGAGACCGATCTCCCGGGTCCGTTCCACCACGGACAGGGCCAGGGTGTTCACGACGCCGAGGACCGCCACGATGATCGCGAGGGCGAGCAGGCCGTAGACCATGTTCAGGAGCTGGCCGACCTGGTCCTTCAGTTGCTGCTTGAAGTCGGTCTGGTCGCGCACCTGGTACTGCGGGTAGGGCTCCATGGCCTTCTTCAGGGCCGCGTAGGCCTGCTTCTCCTGGCCGTCCTTGGCCGTGGCGAACATGATCTCGTTCGGCGGGATCCGGTCCGCGGGGACGTACTTCTTCATCGTCTCCAGGCTGGTGTACCGGGCGCCCTTGTCGATTGAGGTGTCGTCGTCCGTGATCGCGGCGACCTTGAGCTTCGCCGTCGCGCCGCCCTTGAAGGCGACGGACAGGGTGTCGCCGACGTTGACGTGGTGCTTGGTCGCGTAGTCCGAGCCGACCGACATGGCGTTCTTGCCATAGGCGGCCGTCAGGTCACCGGCGGTCGTCTCGCGACGCAGGTCGTCCGCGTACGACGGGTCGGCGGCCGTGATGCCGGTGTCATCGGTCGTGCCGTCCGGGGAGGTCAGTGTGGCGTCGAGGTCCTTGTAGCGGGTGACGTGCGCCAGGCCCGGCGACGACTCCATGGCCTTCTCGGCCTGCGGCACGATCCGCTGGTTGCCCTGGACGATGAAGTCCGCGCCGACCGACTTGTCGAGCTCGGAGGTCGCCGAGGCCACCATGGAGGAGCCGACCACGGAGAGGCAGGCCACCAGGGCGAGGCCGATCATCAGGGCCGCGCCGGTGGCGCCGGTGCGGCGCGGGTTGCGCAGCGCGTTGCGCTCGGCCATCCGTCCGACCGGGCCGAAGGCGCGCAGCAGCACCGCGCTGATCACCCGGACCACTCCGCCGGCCAGCAGCGGGCCGATGATGACGAATCCGATGAGGGTGAGCACCACACCGGCGCCCAGCACCAGCGAACCGTCGCTCGCCTTGTCCGCGGTGGCCGCCGAGTAGAGCGCGAGGGCTCCGGCGCCGGTGAGGACGAGGCCCAGGATGCCTCGTACGAGACCGGCCTTGCCGTCCGCCGGGGTGCCGGCGTCGCGCAGCGCGGCCATCGGGGAGATCTTGGCGGCGCGGCGGCCGGGGAGATAGGCCGCCAGGACCGTGACGACCACGCCCAGGATCAGACCGACGATCGGGGTCGTCGCCTTGACCGTGAGGTCCCGCGTCGACAGTTCCATGCCCATCGACGACATGATCTTCATCAGGCCGACCGCGAGGCCGACGCCGGCGCCGACACCGAGGATCGAGCCGAAGACTCCGAGCAGGGTCGCCTCGACCAGCACCGAGCGGTTGACCTGCTTGCGGGAGGAGCCGATCGCCCGCATCAGACCGATCTCGCGAGTGCGCTGGGCGACCAGCATCGAGAAGGTGTTGATGATCAGGAAGATGCCGACCAGGAAGGCGATTCCGGCGAAGCCGAGCATGGCGTACTTGATGACGTCCATGAACGAGCCGACGTCGCTGCGGTTCTCGTCCGCGTTCTCCTTCTGCGTCTGCACCTTGTAGGTGCCGTCCAGGGTGGAGATCACGTTCTGCTTGAGCTGGGCGTCGGTGACACCCTGCGCGGCGCTGACGTTGATGTCGGTGAACAGGCCGGTGGCGCCGAGCAGTTCGCGCTGGGCGGTGGCGGTGTCGAAGTAGACGACGGCCGCACCGGGGTTGGTCACCTTGAAGGAGGCGATGCCGACGATCCTGGCCTTCAGGTCACCGGTGACGGCGATGGTGCGCAGCGCGTCGCCGATCTTCAGGTGGTGCTTGTCGGCGGTGTCGGCGTCGACCATCACCTCGGTCGGACCGCGCGGGGCGTGGCCCTTGGTGATCTCCATCGAACGCAGGTCGTTGTGCGTCCAGTTGCCCGCGATGGTCGGGGCGCCGTTGCTGGAGCCCATGTTCTTGTTGTCGCTGTTGACGACGGTCACGTTCATCGAACTGACCGCGCCCTCGGCGGACTTGACGCCGTCCGCCTTCTTCGTCCGCTCCAGCACGGAGGCCGGCATCGACTCGGGCTTGCCGTTCTGCGGGGTGTCGCTGTTCTTCGCCGCCTTCGGCGAGACCGTGACGTCGGACGAGGTGGCCGCGAAGAGCTTGTCGAACGTCGTGTTCATCGTGTCCGTGAGCACCAGCGTGCCGCAGACGAAGGCCACCGACAGCAGGACCGCCACGGCGGACAGGGCCATGCGTCCCTTGTGCGCGAAGAAGTTGCGCATCGAGGTCTTCAGGACGGTCATGACGTACGTCCCCGGGCGTCGAAGTCCTTCATGCGGTCCAGCACCTGGTCGGCCGTCGGCTGGTACATCTCGTCGACGATCCGGCCGTCCGCGAGATACAGCACCCGGTCCGCGTACGAGGCCGCCACCGGGTCGTGCGTGACCATCACGATGGTCTGGCCGAGCTCGCCCACGGAACGGCGCAGGAAGCCCAGCACCTCCGCCCCGGCACGGGAGTCGAGGTTTCCGGTCGGCTCGTCACCGAAGATGATCTCGGGCCGGGCGGCCAGCGCGCGGGCCACCGCGACGCGTTGCTGCTGGCCGCCGGAGAGCTGGGTGGGCCGGTGCTTGAGGCGGTCAGCGAGTCCGACCGTCTCCACGACCTGGCCCAGCCAGCCCTTGTCCGGCTTGCGGCCGGCGATGTCCATCGGCAGCGTGATGTTCTCCAGCGCGTTCAGCGTCGGCAGCAGGTTGAACGCCTGGAATATGAAGCCGATCCGATCCCGGCGCAGCTGCGTGAGCTTCTTGTCCTTCAGGCCGGTGATCTCGGTCTCGTCGAGGTAGATCTGTCCGCTCGTCACGGTGTCGAGCCCGGCGAGGCAGTGCATCAGCGTGGACTTGCCGGACCCCGAGGGGCCCATGATCGCGGTGAACTGGCCGCGTGCGATGTCCACATCGATGTGGTCCAGGGCGACGACGCGGGTCTCCCCCGACCCGTATGCCTTCACGACCTGCCGCGCCCGCGCGGCAACGGCCGTACGCCCTCCAGTGCCCCCGTGCCTGGGAATGGTCACAGCCGATGTCACGGTATGTCTCCTATGTCGGTCAGTAAGCGAATGTCGTGCGGTGCGCTACGTCGGTCAGTCTGGTGTCGGGAGGGACCCCGGCGCGCTGGTGCTCAGCGCAGTCTTTTGCTGGGGATAACCCCACCCCCGCGGGTTCGGTGCACCGCCCCCCAGCGGCGTAAAGCCAGGTTAAGGACGGCGCCCGCCCCTTCTCGTCCTCCAGCGGGACGAACCCTCCCCGAGCCGTAGTAAGGAGGTACCCCTAGGGGTCCTCCACCCGTCGGTGGAGTCGTCCTCGGGGTCGCATCCACCCTTGAGCGCAGTCAGCGTCCACCCTCCCGCGACGTGAGGTTCAAGTGGCATGGTGGTCGGCGGCAGATAGATGCAGGGGGAAGGAATCCGGTGGGCCAGGGGGAGACAGAGATACGGACGGCGTCCAGCACGTCGGGCGGGTCCCAGCACACCCGTCGGCGCCGCTCCGTCGTCGCCGCGCTCATGCTCGCGATGGCGCTGGCCGCGCTCGACGCCACCATCGTGTCGACGGCTGTCCCCCAGATCGTCGGTGACCTCGGCGGATTCTCCGTCTTCTCCTGGCTCTTCTCGGGCTATCTACTCGCCGTGACGGTCACGCTGCCCGTCTACGGCAAGCTCTCCGACACCTTCGGCCGCAAACCGGTCCTCGTCGCGGGTGCCGTCGTCTTCCTGTTCGGCTCCCTGCTCTGCGCCACCGCCTGGAACATGGCCGCGCTCATCGCCTTCCGCATCGTGCAGGGCCTGGGCGGCGGCGCCCTCCAGGGCACCGTGCAGACCCTCGCCGCCGACCTCTACCCGCTCAAGGAGCGCCCCAGGATCCAGGCCAAGCTGTCCACCGTGTGGGCGACTTCGGCGGTCGCGGGTCCCGCCCTGGGCGGAGTCCTCGCGGCGTACGCCGACTGGCGGTGGATCTTCCTCATCAACCTGCCGATCGGCGCGCTCGCGCTGTGGCTGATCATCCGCCATCTGCACGAGCCGGTACGGGGGATGACGCACCGCCCCCGAATCGACTGGGCGGGCGCCCTCGCCGTCTTCGCCTGCGGCGGCGTCCTGCTGACCGCGCTGGTGCAGGGCGGGGTGGCCTGGGCCTGGCTGTCGGCACCCTCGCTGGCCCTGATCGGCACGGGGCTCGGCCTGGTCGCGCTCGTCGTGGTGGTCGAGCGGCGGGCCGCCGAACCGATCATCCCGGGGTGGGTGTGGCGCCGCCGTACGATCGCCGCGGTGAACCTGGCGCTCGGCGCGCTGGGCCTGCTCATGATCGCGCCGGCGGTCTTCCTTCCCACCTACGCGCAGGCGGTCCTCGGACTGGCCCCCATGGCGGCCGGATTCGTGCTCTGCGTATGGACGTTGAGCTGGTCGGCGTCGGCGGCGCTCAGCCAGCACGTGTACCGGCGCATCGGCTTCCGCAACACCGCGATGCTCGGCATCGCCGCGGCGACCCTGCTGCTGCTCGCCTTTCCCTTCCTGCCCTATCCGGGCAAGGCCTGGCAGCCCGCCCTGCTGATGCTTCTGCTGGGCGGCGCACTGGGCCTCTTCCAGCTCCCCCTCATCGTCGGCGTCCAGTCGACCGTCGGCTGGGCCGAACGCGGCACGACCACCGCCTCCGTCCTCTTCTGCCGTCAGACCGGACAGACCGTGGGCGCCGCCCTGTTCGGCGCGATCGCCAACGGGGTGCTGGCCGCGCGGCTCGGCGGCGCGGGGGATCTCGACTCGGTGACCCGCGCGCTGGACTCGGGGACGCCGGCCGAGCATGTGCGCCACGCGGTCGCCGACGCCGTCCACGCCGTCTACCTGGGCGCGTCCTGCGCCGCGGCCCTCGCCTTCCTCGTCCTGCTGTTCGTCGCCCCGCGCCGCTTCCCGGTCCTGAAGAACCCCGTGGACTGAGGCAGTCGTACGACACCGGGCGAGGCCGCGGCGCCTCAGCGGCCGCCTGGGTAAACGCGGGTAACACCCCAGGTCACCGAAGTAAGCGCATACCGACCGCTCGGTTTGGTGAAAGTGCAGCGCGCCCGGGATACCTGCGAGTAGCGTGCGCTGCTCACCCCCCAGCTCCCTGCGGTCCGCACCGGGCCCGAGCCACGCAAGGAGAAACGGGATGCCAGACGCGTTCTCGTCCCCCGAGCACCCACGCCCCCCTCAGCCGTACGCCCAGCACTCCCCGTATCCGCCCCCCTCATCACCCTCCTACCTGACCTACCCCTGGCAGTCCGCGCCGCCCGAACCCGCCAGAAGGCGCCTGCCGCGCCATCAGGCGCTGGGTCACCACAGCGACATCAGACTCCTGCGCGGCGCGTACCGATGGCAGCGGCGCGTCGCATCGCTCACCGCGCTCGGATACTTCACCCTCTTCCTCCTCCTGTCGGCGTTCGCGCCCTCGCTGATGACGGGCACGGTGTCCGGCGGCCTGTCCACCGGGCTACTGCTCGGACTGCTCCAACTGCCCGTCACCTGCCTGGCGATCGGGCTGTACGAGTACACGGCGCGCCGGCGCGTCGACCCGATCGCGGACCGGATCCGCAAGCAGGCCGAACTGGACGCGAAGCGGGAGGCGGCACGATGACGGGGTTCAGCAGTTCCGCGCAGGCCATGTCCCTGGTGGCGTTCACGGCGGTCGCCACCATCACGCTGCTGCTGTGCGTGATGACCGGCCCGGATGGTGACGACCTGGACGAGTTCTACACGGGGTACGGATCGCTCTCGCCGATGCGCAACGGCCTCGCCATCGCCGGGGACTACATCTCCGCGGCGACCGTCCTCGGCACCGGCGGGGTGATCGCACTGGCCGGATACGACGGTGTCGTGCTGGCCCTGAGCACCGCCCTCTCCCTGATGCTGCTGATGTTCCTGCTGGCCGAACCGCTGCGCAACGCGGGCCGGTTCACCATGGGCGACGCGCTCGCGCGACGCATGCCGGGCCGCGCGGTCCGTATCACCGCGTGCGTGGTCACCATCGTCGCGCTGCTGCCCCTGATGGTCGTCCAACTCGCGGGCACCGGTGACCTGTTGGCCTTCATCCTCGGCTTCTCCAACGACTCCCTCAAAACCGGCTGCATCATCGGACTCGGCGCGCTGATGATCAGCTACGCCGCGATCGGCGGGATGAAGGGCACCGCGCTCATCCAGATCATGAAGATCGTGATGCTGCTCGGGTCGGGCGCCGTGGTCGCCGTACTGATCCTGAACCGATTCGACTGGAATCCGGGCGCCCTTCTCGACGCGGCCGGCCGGGGCAGCGGGGTCGGCTCCGCCTTCCTCCACTCCGGCCTGCAGTTCGCGGGCGGCCCCAACCCCCGCCTGGACATGATCACTTCGGAGCTGACCGTCGTCCTCGGCGGCGCCTGCCTCCCGCACATCACCATGCGGATGTACACCGCGGGCAGCGCCCGGCAGGTGCGCCGCTCGATGTCCTGGGCGGTGCCGTGCGTGGCGCTGTTCGTGCTGGTCATCAGCGTCATCGGCTTCGGCGCCACGGCCCTGATCGGGCGCCAGGTGATCGCGGGCGCCGATCCGCAGGGCAACACGGCGTATCTGCTGGGATCCCGGGCGGCGTTCGGGCCCGACGTCTCGACGGCGGAGACCCTCCTGTTCACCACCGTCACCACGGCGATCTTCCTGACGCTGCTCGCCTCCGTCGCCGGAATGATCCTGGCCTGCGCCAACTCCCTCGCCCACGACGTCTTCGCGCGCGGCGCCCTGCTGCGCTCCCGTCGCCATGACGACGAGTTGTCACCGCGCCGCGAGATGCTGCTGGCCCGCCTCTCCGCCCTCGCGGTCGGCGCGCCGGCCATCCTGCTGGCCACGCTCGTCCAGCACCACAGCCTGCAGCCGCTGGTCACCCTCTCGTTCTGCCTGGGTGCCTCCGCGATAGCGCCCGCGCTGGTCTACAGCCTCTTCTGGCGCCGCTACACCCGCGCCGGCCTCCTCGCCACCCTCATCGGCGGCACCCTCACCGTCCTCCTCCTCATGCCCGGCACCAACCTCGTCTCCGGCTCCCCCACCTCCGCCTTCCCCAACGCCGACTTCAACTGGTTCCCGTTCACCACGACGGGCCTCGTCTCCATCCCCTTGGGCTTCGCCTACGGCTGGCTGGGGACGGTGGTCTCCGGCAGGCGCAAGTCGGAGGAACAGCGGAGGCAGTACGAGGCGGTGGAGGGGTGGATTCTGGCGGGGGCGTTGAGGAGGGGGGCGTAGGGGGCAACGGAGCGTCGGCACGAGGCCTCCTTTCCCGCCGACCGAGACGAGTGGGCGGGTGGGAATCGCGCCGCGGAGCGGCAATAAGGCGAACTGCCGCTACTCCGCCGCCGCCCGCCCCGTCAGGGTGGAAAGACTCGTCTGTACGTGGTCCATATGGGCCCGTACGTCGTCCCACCGCTCCCCATGCTCGCGCAGCACCCGCTCGGTCTCCCGAGCGATCCGCTCCGCCCGCACCCGCGCCTCGGCAAGCACCTCCGCGGCCCGGGCGGCGGCTTCCTCATCCCGGCGCCGGGATGACTCCCCGGCCTCGGCCAAGGCCCGCTCCGCCTCGGAGTAAGACGCCTCGGCACGCGCCACGAGTTCGACGTGGTGCGCGTCGAGCGCGGCCTCCCGCTCGGCCGCCTCCCGCTCGGCCTCGGCCCAGCGCTCGGCACTCTCCTTCTCCCGCTCCGCGAGCAGCCCCTCCGTACGCTGCCGCACCTCGCGCAGCGCGGCCAGCGCCTCACCGCGGTTCTCCTTGATGTCACGGCGGGTCGAGATCCGCGTCTCGTCGGCCTCGGCGCGGGCGGCGAGAAGCCGGTGCCGGGCGCGTTCCTCGGCCTCGCCGCGCACCTCGTCGGCGTACGCCTGTGCGGCCTCCCGTACCCGCAGCCCCGCCGCCTCGGCCTCCTCGACGACCCGCTGAGCCTCACGGCGCGCGTTCTCACGTACGGCGGCGGCCTCCTCCTCGACGAGCTCGAAGATCCGCCGGGCCCCCTCCCCGAGCGTCTCGTACGTCTGCGGAGCGAGCCGCGCGACGACGCCCCGCATGTGCTCCGCCTCCTCGCCCATCTCCCTGGCCAGCACGGTCAGCCGGGCGGCCCGCTCCCAGGCGGCGTCGCGGTCCCGGGAGAGCGCCGCGGCGTACGCGTCGACCTGCTCGGGACGGTAACCACGCCCCCGTACGGCCAGGAAACCGTGCGGCGACACCGATGCGCTGCTCATCCTTGGACCCCTCTCCACCTGGACACCCGACATGGCGATGCCGAAATGTAGATTTCGCGCGTTTTGATGATTTCGCGCATATCTTGGTGGATCACAAGGAAGTGTTCATAACGCGACACTCCGCTCACCCATCCGGGCACGGATACGTCATTTGAGATCAGACGCCGGAATCGCGGCGTCATCGCGGAGCGCGGAGAAGAGCTGTTCGGCCTTCGTACGGTCCCACTCGACGACCTCCCCGACCCCGGGCACGCCCCTCTCCGGCCCCACCGGAACCGTCGTCGCGGCCCCCGCGCCGCCCGCGCGGTTCTTCAGCGCCAGCCCCATCCGCGCCAGGTCCCGCACACCCGTCCCGTCGTCGACGGTCAGCGCGTCGTCGACGGCTCCGAGGAAGGGGATCAGCCGCCACGGCGGCAGCAGCACGGACACACTCGCCCCCTTCCGCGCGACCGCGCTCACCACCTGACGCTGCCGTTTCACCCGCCTCAGGTCCCCCGCCGGACCGGCGTCCCGGACACGGACGTACGCCACCGCCCGCGCGCCGTTCATGTGCTGACACCCGGCCGCGAAATCGGCCCCCGCGTCGCGCAGACCGCCCGCCGGTACGCAGACGGTCACACCGCCGAGCGAGTCGACCATGTGCACGAGGCCCAGGAAGTCCGTCTCGGCGTAGTGGTCGAGGCGCAGCCCGGTGGCCTGCTCGACGGTGCGTGTGAGGAGTTTGGCGCCGCCGAGCGCGTATGCGGCGTTGATCTTGTTCTTGCCGTGTCCGGGGATGGAGACGTACGAGTCCCCCGGGATCGACACCAGATACGGCCCGCTGTCCCCGTAGTGCAGGACCATGATCGCGTCGATGCCCACCAGCAGCCAGTCGGCGCCGGGATCCGCGCGCGGTGCACCGGCGTACGTATCGAACGCGTCCGTGTGCCTGAGGCGCGAATCACCCCAGAAATACAGGCTGACGGCGTACAGGGCGACCAGCAGTACGAGGCCGAGCAGAGCGAGCCCGACCCTGCCCCACAGCCCTGAGGGCAGCGGAGGCAGCCACCCGCGTCGGCGCCGCTCGTCGCTCCGCGCTCGCCCAGTCCTCATGACCGCATGATCGAGGCGCCCGACCCGTCGCGCAGGTCGAGCGCCTCGTCCGTACCGACGACTTACGCCGTCACGCCGTCACACCGTCGCCCCTAGAGCAGTCCGTCCCACATCTGCTCCAGCAGCACCGACCACCAGCTCTCCGGAGAGCCCAGGGCCGCCGGGTCGAGGGAGGCGAGCTGAGCCTGGAAGTCGACCGTCCAGCGGCCCGCCTGCTCCTGGTTGAGGCCGAAGCGCAGCCGCCACATGCGGCCGAGCAGGGCGAGGCAGCGCGCGAACTCGGGCAGCCCCGTGTTCACGAACTGCGGCGGCACGGAGGCTCCCCCCGGTCCGGCCTCCACCGGCACCGCGACGATGCTCGCCGTGCCGTACTGGACGCAGATCGCCTTGCCGAAGTCGCTGCCCATGACGAGGTACGAGCCCGCGTCCGGGGCCGGCTGCACCCCGCGCTCCTGCGCCAGCTCGGCGAGCGTGGGCACCGGGCGGCCCGGCTGGGCCTGCGCCCAGAAGAACGGGCCCATGTCCATCGGCAGTCCGGCCACCACCAGCGTGTGCGCCACGATGTTGGGCACACCCTGCCGCGACACCGCCGCCTGGTCGAACCGGAACACCCCGGGCCCGAACGCCGCCGCCAACTCCTGCCCGATCGCCTCCGGCGGGATCGGCGGCGCGGGCTGCACCGGCGGAATCGGCGCCCGCACCGGCGCCGGACGGGCCGGCCCGTCCGCCACCTGGTGCAACTCGCCCTGGTGCGCGAGCAGCTGGTGCATCCCCTGCTGACGGCTCGCGTGATCCGTGCCGTACGGCGCGATGCTCACGATCCGCGCCTGCGGCCATGTCTCCCGGATCATCCGCGCGCAGTAGGCGCCCGGCAGCTCACACGACTCCAGCTCCGTGTGCAGCTCCAGCACCTGCTGCGGCGGCACGTTCATCGCCCGCAGCTCGTGCAGGATCTGCCACTCCGGGTGCGGCGTACCCGGCGCTGAACGCCGGATCAACTGCTGCTCCGAGCCGTCCTGCGCCCGGTAGCGCAGTACGGCCTGGTAGCCGGGGCCGACGGTCGGCTGCCCCGCCTGGGGATAGCCGTACGCCGGCGGCTGCTGCCCGGGGCTACGCGGGCCGGGGACCGGCGGGGGGGCGCCCCGAAAAATGCCCGGGGGGTG
>NZ_JBEZKJ010000016.1:0-124727 GCF_040651675.1 Streptomyces sp. NPDC048415
GTGGCGTCGTAGGTGATCAGGGTGTTCGTCGACTTGTTGATGCTGCCGTCGTCGACGACGCGGATCCGGTCCACGGGGCGGGACTGATCGCGGGCGCGGCCACGGGCGGCGCGGCCCTGGCGGTCCAGGCTGCCGCGGTAGCCGTGCAAACGGGCGTAGCCGCAGCCTCCGAAGTAGCCAACTCCCTGGACGACAACGACGGCATGAAGGGCCACAACCAGTAGAACCCCCACCGGGCAACACCCGCCCCCGCACGGAAGGGGCGCGCGGCACACGCAAATCCCCACCGGGCCGCTGCCGCCCACGCACGCAGGGGCCGTGCGCCACACGCAACCCCCACCGGGCAGCACCCGCCCACGCACGGAAGGGGCGTGGGCACACGCAAAACCCCCACCGGACCGCACCCGCGGACGCACGGAAGGGGCCGTGTCGGTACATCGAATGCCCGCATCCGGACGGATCCAAAGAAGACAGCACCTCCCAGCCCACAGCCGATCCGTCCGGATGCGGGCGGATGTACCGGCGCGGCTCCGACCCACACACCCCGTGGGCGCCCCCCACCCCGTGGGCGACCCACCCACCGGAAGGAAGAAGGAACCCATGTCCACCGACGCCATGACGCGTCCCACGTACGGGAACTGGCGCAGGCCCCGCCGCCCCGGCCTAGGCCCCCTGGGCCTGCTAGGCACCGTCGTAGCCTTCGGCGGACTCCTGGTGGCGCTACTGGCGTCCCTGGTCTCCCTCGCCGCCGCGATCACGGTGCTGGTCCCGGTAGGCCTCTTCCTCGCCCCGCTCGCCCTCCGCACGGTAGACGGCCGCAACGTCTACCAGGTCCTCGCGCTCCGCCTCGGCTGGATGAGGCGCAAGGCCAACGGCTCCCACACCTACGTCTCCGGCCCCCTCTCCAAGCGCCCCGGCGGCCGCTACCAGCCCCCCGGCCTGCTCGCCCGCACCAAGATGTACGAGGGCCGCGACGCCTACAACCGCTCCTTCGGCGTACTGCACCACCCCGGCCGCGGCCTGTACACCGTGGTCCTGGCCTGCGAGCCGGACGGCGGCTCCCTCGTCGACCCCCAGCAGGTCGACATCTGGGTGGCGTCCTGGGGCGACTGGCTCGCCCGCCTCTCGCACGAGCCGGGCCTCCGCGGCGCCCAGGTCGTCGTGGAAACGGCCCCCGACACCGGCACCCGACTGGCCGCCGAGGTACTCCCCCGCATCTCCCCCACCGCCCCCGCCGCGGCCCGCGCGGTAATGGAGGAGGTGGTCGACCGCTACCCGTCGGCATCCTCCGAGATGCACACGTACATCGCCCTGACCTACGGCCCAACAGGCGGCCCCAAGCGCGACACGGACGACATCATCACCGACCTGTCGATGCGCCTGCCGGGCCTGCTGTCCGGCCTCGTCGCGGCGGGCGGCGGCAGCGCCTACCCGCTCGCGGCCGAGCGCCTCGCCGAGATCGTCCGGGTGGCGTACGACCCCGCCATCGCCCCCGATGTACTCAGCGCCCGCGCCGAACACGCCACCACCGGCCTGGAGTGGAACGACGCGGGCCCCGCGGCGGCCGTCGAGACCGTCACGGCGTACAAGCACGACTCGGGAGTCTCCCGCACCTGGATGCTGACGCTGGCGCCGCGCGGCACAGTGCGCTCGAGCGTCCTGCGCGGCCTGCTGGAACCCGCGCCCGGCACCCGCCGCAAGCGGGTCTCCCTCATCTACCGCCCCATCGACCCGGCGACCTCCGCCCGCATCGTGGAGTCCGACCGCCGCTCCGCCCACTTCATGGCGGGCTCGCGCCGCGGTCTCGTACAGGCGCGGGCCAGTTCGGAGATGCAGGCCGCCGAGCAGACGGCGGCCGAGGAGGCGGCGGGCGCGGGGCTCGTGGAGTTCTCGCTGATGGTGACGGTCACCGTCGACGACGAGGAGCGGTTGCAGGACGCGGGCATCACCGTACGCAACCTGCAGGCGTCGTCCCGCGTCCTGATGCGCCCCGCGGACCGGATGCAGGCCTCGGCCTTCACCTGCACGCTGCCGGTAGGCCTGCTGCCGTGGGAGCACACCCTCGTCCCGTACCAGCTCAGGGAGGCACTGTGAACAGGCAGTCGACCAGCGGCACCAGGCCCGGCACCAAGCCTCCCGTCGCCCCACCCCGCGGCTGGTACGGCCCCGGCGGCGGCCAGGTCGGCCACGTCGACCCGCCGTCGATGTGGCGGGCGACCACGGTCCAGGCCTGCGGCCTCTGGCCGTTCGCGGCGGGCTCCGGCGCGCCGATGACCGGGGTCCCGCTGGGCCAGCACCTGCACACCGGGGCGACGGTCTGCGGCGACCCCATCTCCTGGTTCACCCGGGCCCGTTACATCTCCAACCCGTCCCTGTTCATGCTCGGCATGCCGGGCCTTGGCAAGTCGACCCTCGTCAACCGCATGCTGATCGGGATGGCGGCAACGGGCATCACCCCGCTGGTGCTCGGCGACCTGAAGCCCGACTACGCCGACACCGTACGGGCGTTGGGCGGCCAGGTGATCTCCATCGGCCGTGGCGTCGGGGGCATCAACGTCCTCGACCCGGGCGCGATGGGCGAGGCGGCGGTGCGGATCGGGGGCGAACGCGGCCGGGTGCTCGCCGCCGAGGCGCACGGCCGCGTCCTGAACATGGTCGCCGCACTGATCACGATCGTCCGGGGGCGCCCCATGGACGACCACGAGCAGTCGGTGCTCTCCGCCTGTCTGCACCACCTTGCCGAGCGTACGAAGCCGGGCCGGGCACCGCTGCTGCCGGATCTGCTGAAGGTGCTGGACGAGGGTCCCGACCGGGTCCGGGCGGTGACGCTGGACCGTGGGAACGTGGCCCGCTACCAGGAGGCCGTGGACCCCCTGCACCGCTCCCTGCTGGGCGTGCTGGACGGCCCCCTCGGCGACACCTTCGCCACCGAGACCTCCACCCGTATCGACCCGGCCTCGCCCGCCGTGTGCGTGGACATCTCCCGTATCGGCGAGGCGGACACGCAGCTGACCGCCGCCGCGATGCTGGCCGCCTGGTCGGACGGGCTCGGCACGGTGGCCGCCGCGCACGCGCTCGCGGACGCCGGACTCGCGCCGCAGCGGTGGTTCTTCACCGTCCTCGACGAGCTGTGGCGCCCGCTGCGGGCCGCCTCCGGGATCGTCGAGCGGATCGACGCGCTGACCCGGCTCAACCGGTCGCTCGGCCTGGGGGACGCGAAGATCACGCACACGTTGAAGGACGCCGAGGCGCTGGGGAGCGAGGCCGACCGTGCCAAGGCACGCGGGTTCGTGGAGCGGGCGGGGATGGTCGTCTGTGCCGGGCTGCCGCGTACGGAGATGAGGGAGCTCGGCGAGATCGTGGGGATGTCCGAGCGGGAGATCGAACTCGTGTCGTCGTGGTCGTCGCCGCCGGGGTGGGCGAGCACCGGCGGGAACGAGGAACCACCCGGGCGTGGACGCTTCCTGATCAAGGTCGGCGGACGCCCCGGCATCCCGATCAAGGTGTCCATCACCGACACCGAGCGGGCGCTGCACAACACCAACACCCGCTGGTCGGAGGCGGAGAAACCGTCGCTCTCCAAGCCGCGGTGAGCGTGCCGGGGCTTCTTTCGCCCCCTCCGCCCCTACCCGTCCCGTACCTCGGGGGCTTCGCCCCCCAGACCCCCTATCGCGCTTCGCGCTCGTCCTCAAACGCCGGACGGGCTGAATCGGGGCGGAGCCCCCAAGGACGGGACGGGTGGGGGCGGCGGCGGGGGCGGGGGCGGGGGCGAAAACCATCAACCGGGGGACCACAGATGAGCAGTACACGTAAGAGTCAGCGCAGCGGGGAGGACTTCCTCCCCTGGATCGTGCCGGGCGCGGCGTTCCTCGTCGGCATCCTGTTCGTCGGGGCCTGGCTCGGCGGAACGATCGGCGCGGCGGTGAGCGGCGCGGGCTGGAACCCGCCGCCGTTCGGGCTGTCAACGCTGTCGAGGCTGGTGAAGGAGGGCCCGGACACGGTGTGGCCGACGGCGTCGGCGACGGCGGTCACGGCCGGCATGGCGGCCGTCTTCGGCACGGTCGTAGCAGTCATCGTCGTACTCCTCACCCTCGTACGACGCCGCCTGGCCAAACCCACCGGCTTGGCCGGCCGCAAGGAACTGGCCGGCCTCCTCCCCAAGGGCGCCGCCCAGCGGGCGTCCCAACTCCGCCCTGTACTGGCCAAGTTGGGAAAGATCACACCGGACGACACCGGGAACCTGCTGGGCAACCTGGAGCCCGGCGGCCCCGAGCTCCGCTCCAGTTACGAGGACGTGGAGCTGGACCTGATGGCCCCCCGCGCGGGCAAGTCCACGAGCATCGCGGTACCGCGCGTCCTGCGGGCCCGCGGCAGCGTCCTGCTGACGTCGAACAAGGCGGACGTGTACAGCGTCACGCGCGCGGAACGCGAACGCGTGGGCCGGGTCTGGACGTTCGATCCCCAGCGCATCGCCCACACACCCCGCGCCCTGTGGTGGGACATGCTCGCCGACGCCGCGACGATCGAGGGCGCCCGCCGCCTCGCCGGCCACTTCGTGGGCGCGGTCAACGACGACGCGTCCCGCCGCGACTTCTGGATCTCGGCAGCCCAGAACACCCTGACCGCCCTCTTCCACGCGGCCCAGCGCGGCGGGCGGCAGATCGGCGAGGTGCTGGCGTGGCTGGCCGACCCGGCGGACCGTACGCCCGTCGACCTGCTGCGGGACGCCGGAATGGCGGCCCTGGCGGACCAGTTGCAGGGCACCATGCAAGGCGCGGTGGAGACCCGGGACGGCATCTACGAGACGGCCCGCCAGTGCGTGGCCTGTCTGCTCGACCCGTCGATCGCGGCGTGGGTGACACCGGATCCGGAGCTGGCGCAGTTCATCCCCGACCGGCACGTCCTGTCCACCGACACGCTCTACCTCCTGTCCAAGGACGGCGGCGGCTCGGCGGCCGGAGTCATCGCGGCGGCGGCGGACTCCGTCCTGCGTGCGGGAGTCGTCGCGGCGGAGCGGATGGGCGGACGGCTCGAACCGCCGATGACGGCAGTACTCGACGAGGCCGCCAACGTCTGCCGGATCTCCGATCTCCCCGATCTGTACTCGCACTTCGGCTCACGCGGCATCAACATCGTGACGCTGTTGCAGAGCTACCGGCAAGGCGCCCGGGTGTGGGGCGAGGCCGGCATGGACGCGCTCTGGTCGGCCGCCACGATCAAGCTGCTCGGCGCGGGCCTGGACGACGCCGACTTCGTGGAGAAGATCTCCCGGCTGGTCGGCGAGCACGACGTGTCGACGGTCAGCTGGTCCAAGAGCAAGGACGGCCGGTCCCGTTCGACCTCGTACCGCCTGGAGCGCATCCTGCCCGCCGACCGCATCCGCGCCCTGCCCAAGGGCACCGCGCTGCTCCTGGCCACCGGCATCAAACCCGCGCTGGTCAGACTGCGCCCCTGGTACGCCGAACCTGGCGCCGACCGTATCGCGACCGCGGCGCAGGCCGAGGTCAGGGCCATCACCGCCCGCGCCGCTGAAGGGATCACCATCCGATGACGACCGCGACGGACCACACAGACCACCCAGACCACTCCAGCCACCTAGACCACTCGGAGCACACCGAGCACACGGAGCACACGGAGCACACAGACGAGACGGAGCAGCCGGCTGCCCCGCCGTTCATCCTCTATCTCGACGGCCGTGAGTACGCCGACGAGATGCGCCAACTAGCCGTCTGGGTGGCTGACTTGCTGCTCCCCGTCTACGGCCGCGAGGTCACCTCGCAGCAGCCCTGGTGCCCGCGGTGGTGGGAGCACCTGGAGGCGGTGGCCCGGCTGCACGGTCTGTGGCTGGCCTGGCAGGAGCACACCGACCCGGCCGCGGGCGCGTCCGGACCCGCCATCTGGCACCGGGACCACCTCGGGCCCGTGCTCACCGAACTCCGCTCGCCGCACGGCCCGTTCGCCGGCTGCAAGGCGGGCAGCCACCGCCCGAAGACGCCACCGACGGTCGAGTCGTACGAGGACGCCGTCGCCGCCTCCGAGCAGCCCGAGCCGGATCCGTACGAAACCAGCCTCTGGTAGACGAGGAAGACGAGGAATACTCCCGCACATGAACGAGACCCCCGCGAACGGCACGTCGGCAGACGAACCCGCACCGTCCCTGCGCGCCTACCTCGGCCTCTACTCCGCCGGATTCGTCGAACGTGAGCAGATGATCGCGACCGTCGCCGCCTGGCCCTTCGAGGCGGAAGAGGGGCTGGACGAGGGCCATCCCGAGCCGACCCACCAGGACAACACCCTCTCCGTGGTCGCCACGGCGCGGCTGCTCGGGCAGCTGACCCGCGAGGACGTCGAGGAGATCCAGCGCCGGATCGACGAGGGAGAGCGGCGGCTGCCGTGACCCCGGGCGACGGGCCGGAGGCGGGGCTCAGACCTGAATACCGCGCGTTGTACCGGGAGTTGCAGACCCGGATGTCGGCCGGGGGCGATCTCGCTCCGGGGGACGGTGACACGTTCAGCCGGTTCCGGCACGGGGCGCTGTGGACGCCCGAGCGTGAGCGCCTGCACGCCACGGTCCTCGAGGACTTCAAGGCGCGCTGCGCCGGCCTGCCACGCGACGGTCACGCGGCGCTGCTCACCGCCGGGGCACCCGGAGCGGGCAAGGGCGGCGCGCTGCGCGGGCTTGCCGAGTGGCAGGGGCGCGACGACGAGCTGGGGCACGCGCTGAACGAGGTGCACGGCATCGACGTACGCGACTACGTGGTGCTGGACCCGGACGAGTTCAAGGTGGCGGTGTTCGAGCACGGTGGGGCGCCTCAACTGCCGCCGCGTGCCCATGAGTTGTCGGGCGGTCTACGGCTGTCACCCTCCGAGATGGCCTCGCTCACGCATCGCGAGTCGGCCTATCTGCAGGGGACCTTCGAGCAGTGGGCGCGTTCAGAGGGCTACAACCTCCTCTACGACGCGACCCTGCGCGACCAGCGCTGGAACGAGAAACTCCTCGGCGATCTGCGCACCGGCGGCTACGACAAGCGCGTCCTGCTGTCGGTCGAGGTCCCCGTCGAACAGTGCCTCGCGCAGAACGCGAGCCGCTGGCAGCACGGCCGCACCGACTTCGACGCCGGGCGCGACTGGTACGGCGGCCGTATGGCCCCCGAGGCCATGATCAAGGACCTCTACGCCCAGAGCACATCCGGCCGCGGCTTCTCGATCGGCCGCGAGAACGCGGAGAAGCTGGTCGCGGGCGGGCTGGCCACGGGGTTGATCACCTCGGAACGGGGGGACTTCCCCGCACGGGGAGCGCGTACGGGACCTTCTTCCCGGGGGCTCAGCTCCTCCCCGACTTCGGGGCTCAGCTCCTCCCCGAATCCGGGACTCAGCTCCTCCCCGAATCCGGGACTCCGCACCTCCCCGAATCCGGAACTCCGCACCTCCCCAGCTCCGGAACTCCGCACCTCCCCAGCTCCGGAACTCCGCACCTCCACGGCTCCGGGACTCAGCTCCTCCCCAGCTCCGGAACTCCGCACCTCCCCGGCTCCGGGACTCAGCTCCTCCCCGCGCCCGGGACTCCGCATCTCCCCGGCTGCCGAGCTGGCCTCTTCCCCGGCTCCCGGCCCCAACTCCTCACCGGCGGCCGTCCCCAACTCCCCACCCGCCCATCGCCAAGGGGACGCCACCATCCGCGTCTCGGCGGCCGGCAAGCTGCGGTCCGGCACCGGCGCAGCCGCACCGGCTGCTGGTCGATCGCCGAAGGCACCCGGCACCACCCCCGCGATCACCCCGCCCGCGCCGCGCCGACCCCCTCGTACCCCGTGACCCGCCTACGCGCCCGGAGGCGGGCTGAAGCGGTCGATGCTCTCCAGGACTCGGCGCTTGCGGGCGAGGTTGTCGAGGAGCTCGGCGCGCTCGAAGCGGCGGGGGTTCTTGCGGTACACCTCACGGCCGCGCTCCGAGGTGAACAGCTCCTCGGGGACGCGGTCGGCGCCCTCCGGAAGAAACTTGAGGACCTCTTCCACCGCGGCGAGCGCGAACGCGGAGCCCACCCGCTGCTCGCGCTGCTCGGTCGGCGGCGTGTGCAGCAGCCGCAGCCCCGTGTCCGTCGCGACCTGGTCACTGATCCACAGGAACTCACCGGGATCGATGATCCGGGAGGGCTCGGCGCCACCGAACGCCGGTGGTGCGGGCGGGAGTTCGTCAGCAAGCCGGAACTCGTACGAGCGGGTGCGGCCGCACTTCGGGCAGGGGCCCTCGTACACCGCGACCAGCACACCGTCGCGCTCTTCGAGACGGTGCTCGCGCTCGAAGCCCTCGGCCCCGCACACACACGCGTGCAGGTCCATGTAGAGGTGCGCTTCTTGCGTCGAACGGGCGATCAGCATGCCAAGATCTTACGTGCCACGAGGCCGGCCAAGGGGGAAAGTGCCAGTGGATCAGGAACCGCTCAACCGCAGGGACACCCGGGCCTCCTCGGCTTCCCGCGCAGACCATGCCACCGGCCCTGCCGCCCGGCCGGAACCCACCGTCATCACCGCGACCGACGTCGCGGGCAGCCGCTTCACCGGGGGCACCGGCACGGCCCCTGACCCCGGCCGACAGGCTGCCGTCATCGCGCAGGCGGAAAGCACCCTGCCGATGGTGGTGCAGAGCCTGTACGGGGAGCGGCTGCGCTCGGTCGAGCCGCGCGCCGGCGCCGCGGGCGACCGCTTCTTCGCGCTCACCGACGACCAGGGCAGAAACCTCACGCTGCGCGTGGACGCCGTACCGCTGCCGTCCGGCACGGTCGCCCGTACGCATGTCAACACCACCTCCGACCACCACGTCGTCCAGCTCTCCGACCGAATGGACCCCCGGCAGGTGGGCCGGGCGCTGAGCCACGAGGTCGGCGAGATGCTCGCGGTGCGCGACCGGGCGGCACGGGCGGCCGCCGGGGACCCCGAGGTCGCCGGTGTCGCGCCGCGCCGCGACGATCTGCTCGCTCAGGGTCAACTCACCGCATCCGACCGGCGGTTGAGCCTGACGGAGGAGGACCTGGGCCGCGTCGGCGAACTGAACTACCTCGCCGCCCGGATGAACGACGCCACCCTCGGCGCGAGCCAACGCGCCGAGGCCCGCGGCGAGTTGTCGGCCCTGCTGGACCACACCGGTCTGCGCCCGCAGGCACCGGCCGGCTCCGAGCGGCACGCACTGGAGCTCCAGGCCGCCGACTTCCGCCGTAACGTCGTCGACCAGCACCTGACCCCGCTGTCGACCGACGCGCTGCGTGAACTCGCGGTACCAATGGAGCAGTTGGGCGCCGCCGATGTGGCCGAGCTGCGCGCCTTCCGGTCCCGGGCCGAGCACGCCGAGCCCTTGGGGGCGTCCCTCGGCGCTCAGCCCATGCCGGGCCTGCGCCCCGACGGCACCCCCCTCCCCCGCGAGGAACTCGCCGCGGCGGCGGCCGAGGCGGCCGATCAGCGCACCCGGGCGAGCGCCGCCACCCTCGAGCAACTGCGGGCGGAGGCCACCGCGAACGGCGAGTGGCCGGCCCGGCAGGTCGTCATCGGCGGCGGCGCCAGCCTCGTCGGGCGCGACCCGGACGCACTGCTCGTCGACGCGCGCGGGCGCTGGCACCTGGACCCCGGACAGGGCATCGTGCAATCCGCCGACCAGGTACGGGACATGCGGGCGACCGGGCTCGGCGACGCCCACCAGTTCGTCGACCCGACGGGCCGGGTGCCACGTGACGCCGTGCGGCTGTGGGAGGACCAGCTCGCCGTACGCGGCCCGGTCGTCGACGGGACCGCACGGCTGATCCCCGCGCAGGACGGCCACCTGTACGCGCACATCCGGCCGGGCGACGGCTCCGACGACGTCTATGTGAGGGTCGAGGGCACCCCGACCGTCGCCACCGGGCTGCCGCCGGAGATGGTGCCGGGCGTCGACCGCCGCGATGTGGTGAATCTGCCGGAGGCGCTCGACGCCGTACGCGGACAACTGCCCGGCGACTCACCGGTGCACGGCCGTCTGGCCGGGGCGACGAGTGCTCAGCAGACACTCCAAGTGCTGCGTGAGGAGGGGGCGTTGGACACCCTGCGTACCGAGAGCGGAGCCCGGGCCGCGCTGCAGACCCTCGACGCGACGGCGCAGTGGGAGCAGGCCAGGGCCGCGGCGCCCGGGCGGGTGTTCATCGGGGACGAGATCGCGGAGAACCGTTTTGACGTGGGTGCCGAGGGGTCACCGAAGACCTGGCTCGTCGCGGGCGCGGGCGGCACGGGCGTGGCCAACGCCGAGATCATCCTCGAGGCCGACCCCGAGGCCCGCGTCACCATCTACGGGCCGAACCTGCCGCCCGCACTGGAGAACCAGGTCCAGTTCACCGCGATGCGTGAGCGTTTCGTCAGCGAGTACGGCGGTGACGGCCGCCTGACGATCGACATCCACCCGGACAACCGGGTCGGCGCCGTGCGGATGCACACCGGCCCCGACGGGAAGCCGCGGTTCCGGGAGGGGCAGGTGGAGGCGGAGGCTTATGTGGCCAGCCTCGGCCGGACCGCGCCGATTCCCGAGGCGCTCCAGGAACTGGGCGAGCGGACCCGCGCCGGGGGCGGCCAGGTGCGCGGCGACCTGATGTTCGACCACGACCGGCAGTACCTCGGTTACGGCGTCACCTTCGAAACGGGTGGCCGGCAGCACCGCGTCGAGGTGACCGGCGCCGCGTCCCAGCAGCTGCCCCGCGAAGTCTTCCCCCGCGACACCCAGGCCTCCCTCGGCGCCATGGCCGTACGCCAGGTCCCGTCCCAGAGCGGCAACGCGGCCCCCGGCTTCGCCCCCACGGCCCAGCAGTCCACCCGCCTCGCCCAGGCGCGGGAGGAGGGGTCGGTGGAACGTCACGCGTCGGTACCCGAGAGCTGGCGGAGACCGGCGGTGGCGGCGGCAGCCCCGGGAGCCCCGGAAGCCACGGCACCCCCGGGGACGCCGGGGGTGACACCCTCCAGCGGATCCGCGCCATCCGGCGGATCGGCACCATCCAGGGCTTCCGCGCCATCCAGCGATTCGGCACCATCGAGGGCTTCCGCGCCCTCCAGCGGTTCGGCGCCATCCAGCGGATCCGCGTCCACCACCGATACGGCACCCTCCGCCGGTACAGCGCCGGCCACTCCCGCCAACCCCGTCGCGGGCGCCGCCCGACGCCAGTCCGGCCAGGGTTCGGCCACCCCCGGCGGCCCCGTCCCCGGCTCGGCGCCCCGGCCCGCCTCGCCCGGGCAGCCCCCGCGCGTCCAGCGGCCCCCGCAGCCGGGCGGAACAGGCGGCGCGCCCGGGCGCTGACCCGTACGGGCGGTCGGTCCGGAGCGGATCGGCCGCCCGGAGCGGATGGGCCGCCCGGAGCGGATGGGCCGCCCGGAGCGGATGGGCCTCGCGGGCCCCGCCGGGGGCCCTACTGGACGACTGCATGCGTACGCATATATTGTCCACGCATGTAGTCGCCGTTCGCCGCGCACATCCCAGGGGGACCCATGAACCGCCGATTCCTGTTTCTGCTCGGCAGCAGCCGTGCCGAGGGCAACAGCGAGCTGCTGGCCCGCAAGGCCGCCGAGCAACTTCCCGAAGGCATCGGGCAACGCTGGCTGAGCCTCGCGGATCATCCGCTGCCCGACTTCGTGGACCTGCGACGCGACAGCGACCATCTGCTCGCTCCCCCGGGGAGCAATCCGCGGCTGCTGCTCGACGCCACGCTCGCGGCCACCGACATCGTGATCGTCTCGCCGCTGTACTGGTACTCGGTGTCCGGCCTCACCAAGCGCTACCTGGACTACTGGTCGGGATGGCTGCGCACGCCCGGCATCGACTTCAAGGCGACCCTGGCCGGTCGCACGCTCTGGGGCGCCACCGCGCTGGCGCACGAGGAGCAAGAGGTCGCCGAGCCGCTGATCGGCACGCTCAACAACTCGGCCGCGTATATGAAGATGCGCTTCGGCGGGGTTCTGCTCGGCAACGGCAGCAGGCGGGGCGACGTACTGAACGACGCGGAAGCGCTGGCGCGCGCGAAGACGTTCTTCGCGCGGGAGCCGCGACCCGCCCGTTTCCCGTACGAGCCCGCCACCACGTGAGTAGGTCCGCCCCCGGGTGAGTGCCACGCGGCGACGTCCTACGCGGTGATGTCCTACGCGGTGATGTCCTACGCGGTGATGTCCTACGCGGTGATGTCCTACGCGGTGATGTCCTTTGCCGTGAACCTGGCCCACGCCGCCGAGCCGAACACGGCGGCGTACAGGGCCTGCAGGCCGAGATCGCGGGCGAGGTCGTCCCAGTAGACCGGGTCGCGCATCAGGTCGGCGAAGGACAGCCAGTAGTGCGAGAAGAAGTACGGCTGGAGGGCGTGGAGCTGGGGTATCTGGTCGAGGATCTGGACGGTGATGAGCAGGCCGACCGTCGTCGCCATCGCCGCGATGCCGCTGTTCGTGAGCGTGGAGATGAACAGGCCGAGCGCCGCGACACCGATCAGTGAGGCGGCGACGACCAACGCGATGAGCAGCGCTCGCCCGAGCCCCTCGGTGAAGCTGATCCGGGTTCCGGAGATGGTGGTCAGCTCGCCCAGCGGGAACAGCAGCGCTCCCACCGTGAGCGCCGAGGCCGCCACGATCAGGGTCGCGACCAGGCAGAACGTCATCGTGGTGGCGTACTTGGTGAGGAGCAGCCGGGTGCGGCCCGCTGGGGCGACCAGGAGATAGCGCAGGGTGCCGGCGCCCGCCTCGCCCGCGATCGCGTCACCCGCGATGACGCCGATCGCCATCGGCAGGAAGAAGGGGAGCGTCGCGGCCAGCGCCGTGAACACCAGGAACAGGCCGTTGTTGGTGACCTGCGAGATGAACGCCGGCCCTTCGCCGCCGCCTCTGCCCGCCGCCGAGCCGCCACTCGTCTCGATCTTGATGGCGATCCCGATGAGGACGGGTACGGCCGCGAGCACGCCGAGCAGCGCGATCGTCCGCCAGCGCCGGAAAGTGGTGACCAGCTCACTGCGGAAGAGCCCGAACGTCCACAACGGACTCGGCGCGCGCCCGACACGCGCCTTCGGCAGAACCTCAGCCCGCGACATCGAATCCCTCCCCCGTCAGCGCCACGAACGCGTCCTCCAGCGAGGCCCGTTCGACCCCGAAGCCGCGGACCCGGACGCCCGCCGTGACCAGCGCGGCGTTCAGTTCGGCGAGTTCGCGGTCCGGCGGCTCGGCACTCACACCCGTCTCGGTCACGACGAGATCCGCGACGCCCTGCTCCTTCAGTACGCGGGCCGCGTCCCCCGGGTCCGGGGTGGTCACGACCAGTCGGCGCCGCGCACCCGCCGCGAGGTCGGCGACCGGGCCCTGGGTGATGAGCCGCCCCCGCGCCATCACGGCCGCGTGCGTGCAGACCTGCTCGATCTCGTCGAGCAGATGCGAGGAGAGGAAGACGGTCGTGCCGTCGGAGGCCAACGCCCTCACGAGGGAGCGAATTTCACGCATGCCCTGCGGATCCAGTCCATTGGTCGGTTCGTCCAGGACGAGCAGGCGCCGGGGCTGGAGCAGTGCCGCCGCGAGCCCGAGCCGCTGCTTCATCCCCAGCGAGTACGCCTTCGCCTTCTTGCCGGCCGCGGCGGTGAGTCCGACCCGGTCGAGGGCGGCAGCGACGCGTGCACGCCGGGTGCGCGGGTCAGCGGTGGGGTCGGCCGCGTCGTACCGGACGAGGTTGTCGCGCCCGGAGAGGAAGCCGTACAGCGCGGGACCCTCGATGAGGGCGCCGACGTGCGGGAGCACGGCGCGGGTGGCGCGGGGCATGGGCTGCCCCAGCACCCGCGCCGTGCCCGAGGTCGGCTCGATCAGGCCCATCAGCATGCGGATGGTGGTGGTCTTGCCTGAGCCGTTCGGCCCGAGGAAGCCGAAGACGCTGCCCGCCGGGACGGTCAGGTCCAGGCCGTCGACGGCGAGCTGTCCGCCGGGGTAGCGCTTGGTGAGCGCACGGGTGGCGATCACCGTGTCCACCAGGCCGGGTTCCGCGGCGGACAGTTCCTCCATGGGCTCCCTCAATTCGTCGTACGGGGCTTACTGGGCCGCGTTGGCCGCCTTGACCAGCGCGTCCTTGGTGACGGCACCGGCGTACACCTTGCCGTTGTCCGTGATCAGCGCGTTGACCAGGCGGGTCGAGAAGACCGTGCCCGAGCCGAACTTGCCGGTGACGTGGTCGCCGAGGGAGTTCAGGAAGCCGGAGACGTCACCGTTGCCGGACGACGAGCCCGACGGCACGCCCTGGCCGCCCGTGTCGAACTCGGCGATGGAGTTCCACCCCTTGCCGAGGGTCTTCAGACCGTCGAGCCCCTTGGTCAGGCCCTCGTCGGACTTCGGCTGGGCCTTCTTGTCGGCCTTGAGATCGTCGCCCTGGGTGACCTTCGCGCCCTTCGGCGGGGTGAAGTCGAACGTCGAGGCGGCCGGCTTGGAGAAGTCGACCCTGGTGAAGCCCGCGTCCACGACCGCCGCGCCACCGCTCGCCGGGGTCAGCGTGAACTTCAGCGGCAGCCCCGTCTTGGCGTCCACCGCGATGCTGATCGCGCCCACCGTCGTGCCCGACTGCTTCGGCTTGATGAGCAGCTTGTACGCGTCACGGCCCGCGACCTGCGCGGTGCCGTCGACGGTCACGGAGGTGGTGGCGTCGACGGACTTGAGGGCCTCGTCGGCGAACTCCTTCGGAGTGGAGGGGACCTCCTGCTTCGCCTTGGGGCTCTCCTTCTGGCTCCCGGACTTGGGCGCGGTCGCGTGGTAGGCCTCGTTCGACTTGCTGTCGTATGCCCACACCTCGTCGCCGTTGTGGATGACGCTGTACTCGGCGGCGCTGTCCAGGAGGGAGACCTTGCCCTTGTCCGGGCCGTCGGCGGCGACGCGCAGCGTGTGTGTGCCGGACGCCAGCTCCATGAGCTTGGACGACGGATCGGCGGACGAACCGCCGCCCTTGGCGGCGCCCGACGCGAAGCTGCTCTCCAGGCCGCCCAGGCTGGGCAGTCCGAGGTCGGTGCTGATCTTGACCGTGCCGGACAGCTGCTGGACGTCCGACTTGGCGATCTTCTCGATGAGTTGCTGTGCGGTGACCTTCGGCAGGTTGGGGTCACCGGAGTCGGCGAGCGCCGGGACGAGCCCGATCGTCGCCGCCGCCAGCCCCACCACCGCGACCGGGACGACGTAGCGGGCGGCCTTGCGGCGGCCGGCACGCACGTCGTCGGCTTCGTCGGCAAGCGTGTCGTCGGATTCGTACGGTGCCATGTGTGCCTTACCTCCGTCGTCGGCGGCGGCCATACCGTCGTGCACTCGTCCACCCCTGAGCCGCCATTCTCACCCGAACCGGTGAGGAGTGGTGCTCTCAATCTGACCAAATCGGCCAGAAGGAAGCGTCAGACCCGGGACTCAACTCCGTGTACTCCTGCGGTATGACGTGAGAGGGCGGCGCCTCCCCCGACCCGTAGGGGTTGGGGGAGGCGCCGCCCGCGTGTCAGCCGGTCAGCGCTGCACGAACACGTAGTCGGCCTGATACGGAACGCCCACGATCGTGCCCGGTGAGCAGGACCCCGCCGGAGCGACGCCGCCCACGGTGTTGAGGCGAAGGATCTCCTGCGTCCCGGCCAGCAGTCCGCGGTGCCTGCCGGACTGGGTGGCCTTGAGGTCGAGTTCGGGGATGTTCTTGTCGCCGTTCGATGTCTTGGAGATCAGCGCGCCGGTGACCGCGCTGCGGTCGGGCGCGACCCACTGCGGCGTACCGGAGTTGGGCTTCACGAACGAGTGGGCGATGTCGCCGCCGAGCAGCGCCGCGACGTCCCGCTGGGCGAAGGCGTAGCCGCCGCCCTCGGCGGGCTTGCACTCGTAGATCTGCTTGCCCTGGACGACGGACGCCTGGAAGTTGTCCAGGGCGTGCCGGAACGCGAAGGTGCCGGTGACCTTGTGGAGCTGGCCGCGGACGGCGCCACTGGGGAACTCGGCGGTGTGCAGATTCGCGTAGAAGGAACCGGGGTCGGTCTTCAGCTGGCTCAGCAGCCCGGCGTCCTCGACCTTCACGGTGCCCACCATGTGGTGGCCCTTGATCTTGTCGAGCAGCTTGGTGAAGTCGACCTTGACGCCGCCGTTGGTGCCCTTGGCGCCCTGGTGGATGTGGAGCATGGTCGGCTTTCCGGTGCCGCGCCAGCTCACGGCGACGGACACCTTGTCGCCCTTGACCTTGATGAACTCCAGTGCCGCGCCGTCCTTGTCAGCGACGGCGGGGCCACCCTGCACGGGCACCTCGTTGGCCCCGTTGAGGCTGGTGGCGAGGATGGTCGCGCCGTTCTGACCGCCGCTGTGGCCCCCACTGTCGGCGACCGCCGGAACAACTGCGGCGGCGACACCGACCGCGGCGGCAACCGCGACACCCCCCAGGACCAGGCTCTTGCGACGCGCGCTGAATGTGCCGAACGTGGCGTTCGATCCCATGATTCTGTTGTCTCCCCGTATCTCGCTGACACCCCCTGCGTCAGCTTCCACGGATGAGTACGGACTGAGTCCGATCCTGGACTCAATCCAAGTGTGTGACCTGCATCACATCGCTCCGAGGTCGAGCGGAAACTCGACCAAATACGTACATATAGGTGACAGTCATCGGCAACGGTCAAGAGGGTCGCCATGGTCGCCACCAGGCACAACACGAACATCGGACACATCACCGGATACGCGGCCACTGGCGCCGCGATCCTGGCACTGACGCTCTCCGGATGCGGCAGCGGTGGCAGCGGCACCAGCGCGAAGACGGGCAGCGGCACCAGCGCGAAGGGCGGCACGGTGGGAGCGGCCACGCTTGCCACCGCCGACGTCAAGAAAGTCGGCACCGTCGTGACCGACAGCAAGGGCTACGTCCTCTACCGCTTCGACGCCGACTCCGCCCACCCGACGAAGGTCAGCTGCTACGACACCTGCGCCAAACTCTGGCCCCCGGCCACTACCCAAGGCGCCATCACCACCAAGGGCATCGACAAGAACCTGGTCTCGACGGTGAAGCGCACGGACGGCACGACCCAACTGACCCTCGCCGGCTGGCCCCTCTACCGCTTCGCCAAGGACGACGAGCCCAAGGAGGCATACGGCCAGGGAGTGGACGGGACCTGGTTCGCGGTGACACCGACGGGCGCGAAGGCGTCAACCACGACGTCGACGAGCACGGGAGGAAGCGGCTACTGACGGATGGAAACGGCTACCGAGGGAGGAAGCGGCTACCGAGGGAAGCGGCCCGAACGGGGGACGGGCCGCCGGGGGCCGGAGGGGCCGAACGCCGGGCCATTAGCCCGCCCGGTGTACCACCGCGTCAACGAGCTCCACCAGCGCCGCCTTCGCGTCGCACTCCCGCAGCGGAGCGAGTGCCGCCCGCGCCTCCTCCGCGTACCGCACGGTGTCGCGACGCGCCTGCTCGAGCGCGGGATGCACCCGCAGCCGGGAGAGCGCCTCGGCATGCCGGGCGTCATCGCTCAGATCGGAGCCGAGCAGCTCGCACAGCGCGATGTCCTCGGCCAGCCCCAGCCGCTCCGCCCGCTCCCGCAGCCGCAGCACCGGCAGCGTCGCGATGCCCTCGCGCAGATCGGTGCCCGGCGTCTTCCCGGACTCGTGCGAGTCGGAGGCGATGTCCAGGACGTCGTCCGCGAGCTGGAAGGCGACGCCCAGCCGCTCCCCGTACTGCGTCAGCACGTCCACGACCGTCTCGTCGGCCCCCGACATCATCGCCCCGAACCGGCACGCGACGGCGACCAGCGACCCGGTCTTGCCGCTGAGCACATCGAGGTAGTGATCGACCGGATCGCGGCCGTCGCGCGGCCCCGCGGTCTCCAGGATCTGCCCGGTCACCAGCCGTTCGAACGCCTCGGCCTGGATCCGGACGGCCTCGGGCCCGAGGTCGGCCAGCGTGTGCGAGGCGCGCGCGAAGAGAAAGTCACCGGTGAGGACGGCCACCGAGTTGCCCCAGCGGTTGTTCGCGCTGGGCACCCCACGGCGCGCGTCCGCCTCGTCCATCACGTCGTCGTGGTACAGCGTGGCGAGGTGAGTCAGCTCGACGACCACGGCCGAGGGCACGACACCCGGCGCGTACGGGTCACCGAACTGCGCGGCGAGCATCACGAGCAGCGGACGAAACCGCTTCCCGCCGGCCCGCAGGAGGTGCTGTGCGGCCTCAGTGATGAAGGGGACCTCACTCTTGGTGACTTCGAGCAAGCCCTCTTCCACGGCCGCCAATCCGGCCTGGACATCGGCTTCGAGAGCCTGGTCCCGCACGCTCAGCCCGAACGGCCCGACGACGGTCACGAGAGGTTCTCCTGTCTGCTGACGATCACATGGCGAACTCGGTCGATCATTCGGTCGATGACACGGTTTGTCGATGTGTCGCTGCCATCACTCAAGTCAGCGTATCCGGTCACGTTTCGATCACCACGAGCGCCCACCGTCCCCCGGCCGACTTCGCTCCAGCGGCAGGTACCCCGCACGCCCGGGCGGTATCCGATCACGAGCGGTATGTTCTTGATCAGTTGATACGACAGGACATGTAACGACTTGTGAAGAGGCAGGCCCCCGTGTCCCGAAGCGCCGTGGAGAGCGAGCCGGACAGCCGCCCACCTCCGGGTGACGACCACGCCTTCTTCGGCCGGCCCAGGGGCCTGCTGCACCTCTCCGGCCTGGAGGTCTGGGAGCGCTTCTCGTTCCTCGGCATGCAGGCGATCCTGGTCCTCTACTTCCCCGACACCGTCGCCCCACGGCGGCATGGGCATGGCCGCGGGCACGGCGGCATCGGTGTCGGCGGCATCGGTGTCGGCGGCGTACGGAACGCCCGTCCATCTGCTCTCCGTCGCAAGCGGCCGGCTCGCCGCCCGCACGCTCGGCTCGTACCGCGCGGTCCTGTGGGGCGGCATCCTGATCGCCTGCGGCCACTACTCCATGGCGGTACCGACGACCGTCACGACCTGGACGGGCCTGCGTCTGATCAGCGCGGGCACCGGCCTGCTCAAGCCCAACGTCGCCACGATGGCCGGCAAGCTCTACCGCACCGACGACGACCGTCGCGACGCCGGCTTCGCCCTCCCCTACATGGCGATCTACTACATGGCGATCAACATCGGCGCCTTCGCGGGCCCCCTCATCACCAGCCGGCTCGGCGACCACAGGGGCCGGCACTGGGGCTTCTCGGCGGCCGCGATCGGTATGACGTTCGGTCTGATCCCGTACGTGGCGGGCCGCCGTCGCCGTCACCTGGCCGGACGCACGCACCCGGCGGAATTCGCCCTCGTCCCGGCCGCGAGACGCCGCGCCGTCCGCGGAATCGTCTGCGGTCTGCTGGTCGTGGCCGTACTGGCCGTACTGGCCGCACTCCTGGCCGTACTCCTGGCCGTACTCCTGGCCGCCGCCGGATCCCTGACGGTGGGCCGTTTCGTCGACCTGCTCCCCCTCATCTCGGTGATCGCCCCGGTCGTCTACTTCGCGCTGATGTTCGCCGGCCCCCGGGTGACGCCCGAGGAGCGCGGCCGGCTGCGCCACAAGATGCACCCCGTCCACTGAGGTCCTCCCCATGAGCATGCGCATGCGTACGTCCTTCCCCTACGAGACGGCTCACGAGGACGTCCTCATCCCCCTACCGGACGGCACCCGTCTGTACGCGCGGGTCTGGCGCCCGCTGACCGACGAGCCCGTACCGGCCCTCCTCGAGTACCTCCCGTACCGCCTCACCGACTGGACCGCGCCCCGCGACTGGCAGCGCCACCCCTGGTACGCCGGTCACGGCTACGCCTCCGTCCGCGTGGACGTGCGCGGTCACGGCAACTCGGAGGGCTTGCCGACGGACGAGTACTCCGAGGTCGAGCTGGCCGACGGGGTGGAAGTCGTCAACTGGCTGGCAGCCCAGCCCTGGTGCTCGGGCCGGGTGGGCATGTTCGGCATCTCCTGGGGCGGCTTCAACTCCCTCCAGATCGCGGCCCTCGCGCCCGAGCCGCTCAAGGCGATCGTCACGGTCTGCTCGACGGACGATCGCTATGACAACGACGCGCACTACATGGGAGGTTCCGTCCTCGCCGTCGACATGCACGCCTGGGCGGCCACCATGCTCGCCTTCGTCTCCCGCCCACCGGACCCCGTCCACGTGGGCGAGGTGATGTGGCGTGACATGTGGGTGAAGCGCCTGGAGGCGGTGGACCCCTTCGTCCACACCTGGCTGGCACACCAGACCCGGGACGCGTATTGGCGGCACGGCAGCGTCTGCGAGGACTACGGCGCGATCCGGGCGGCGGTGCTGGCGGTCGGCGGCTGGCACGACCCGTACCGCGACACGGTGCTGCGCCTGGTCGAGAACCTTCCCGCGGACCGTGTACGAGGCCTGATCGGCCCCTGGTCGCACCAGTACCCGGACCGGGGCCTGCCGCCCGGCCCGGCGATCGGCTTCCTCCAGGAGACGCTGCGCTGGTGGGACCACTGGCTGCGGGAGACCGACACGGGCGTGATGGCGGAACCCGTCCTGCGCTCGTACGTCATGGACGCGCATCCCCCGGCGACGACGTACCCGTCTCTCCCCGGCCGCTGGGTGGGCGACCCGGCCTGGCCCTCCCCCTCAGTGACCCCGACCGCGTACGAGCTCCAGGGCCCTCCGGTCCTCGTCCGGTCCCCTCAGCACACCGGAGTGGACGCGGGCCGCTTCTTTCCCTTGGGGAACGACGCGGACCTGCCCCCGGACCAGCGGGAGGAGGACGCCAGGTCGGCCTGCTTCGAATTCGAAGTGCCGGAGGAGACCTGGGTGTTGGGCCGCCCGAGGGTCGACCTGCGGCTGACGTCCTCGTCTCCCCGGGGGCAGGTGATCGCCCGCCTCTGCGACGTGGCCCCCGACGGAGCCTCGACGCTCGTCACCCGAGGTGTACTGAACCTGTCAGCGCGCCACGGCCGTGACCAGGCGGTTCCCTGGAAACAGGGTTCTACGGAGAACGTGGTTTTCGAGCTGAACAGCATCGGCTACGCGTTCCCGCCGGGGCACCGCATCCGTCTCGCCGTCTCCTCGGCGTACTGGCCCTGGATCTGGCCCCAGCCGGGCTCGGAGACGGGCTTCACCCTGGATCCCACCGGAAGCACGCTGGACCTCCCGGTGCGCACAAGGGAGTCGGCATCCTCGGCGGCGGGGTCGAAGCCGATCACCTTCGAGGCGCCGGAGCAGTCCGAACCCCTGGGCGTGGTCTCCCCCGCCACACTGGACGAGCCCCGGCCGGAACGCCTGGTCGTCCGCGACGTGGCCGCCGGCACCTGGCGCCTGGAAGTGGACCCGCGCTACGGCGGCACGCGCGTCTACCCCGACGGCCTCGAATTCACCGAGGACGCACTGGAGACGTACACGATCGACGCCTCGGACCCCCTTTCGGCCCGCGCCCGCTCGACCTGGTCGATCCGCTTCCACCGCCCGGACCTGCCCTGGGATGCCCGTATCTCGACGACATCCGACATCACCTGCGACGCCGAGGCCTTCATCACCGCCAACGAGGTCATCTGCAGGGACGGCGACGAGGTGGTCTTCCACCGGACCTGGGAGAAGAGGATCCCGCGCACGGCGGGCTAGAGACTCGGGGGTGCCGTAGGTGATTCTGAGGTCATGGCGCGGACGCGGACCGAGGAATTCCTGATGGACCTCGACGAGGGCATGCTCGGGTACTTCCGCGAGATGGCCCACGAGATGGTCACGCGCTTCGGAATCCCGCGCGCCGAGGCCGTGGCGAGGATCAACCGGGCATACGAGGGGCGGAAGTTCGCCGGCTATCCCGAGCCGATGTGCCGCGAACTGCCCGAATACTGGGGCTACGGGCTCTACTTCGAGCCCAACGCGGGTCGCCTCCCCGACGACGACCCGGACAAGGACCTCTCCGTGTGGGAGGTACGGCCGGCGCCGCCCAGGCACTCCACGGCCTGGACGCTGGAAACATAAATGCCCGAGTTGCGCTGCTTGCCGCTTTGATTCGGATTGGTCGCGTGAATTGGGTCACGCCTGACGGCGTCGGGCGTTTCGCGGCCCGCAGCGATCCCCCCTTTGCGAAAGGCAAGTTGAGGATCGAATTCCGGCACAATCGGACGTTTCACCCCTGCCGCAATCAGGCGAAAGCGATCTTCACCGGGAAATCCGGCCTTGTTACGGACATGTGCTCTCGCATACCTTCACGTCGATCCGAGCGGATCGCCGAATCCTGCCGCCGCCCGGAAACCCACCCACCCACGCACGCACGGCAGGAGCGGGGGACCCAGGCAAGCCGCCGATCCGGACACCGGAACGGCTAGGGGTGAAGTCGCGCTCATCGCGCGGCCGGGCAGCTCCCGCCCGAACCCGACAGCTCACCTCGCAGGCACCGGAGAGGACGTTCGTCATGGCCCGACGAGGCAAGCACCGCCGCCCCAGAACCAGCCCCCTCACCCGCGGCATGGTCGCCGTGGGAACCAGCGGAGCCGCACTCGCACTCCCGCTCGTGAGCGCGACCGGCGCGCACGCCGCCACCCAGACGACACAGGTCGCACAGGTCGCACAAGCCGCCGTCCCGCAGGTCTCGCTCGTCACCTACAAGGTGGTCGCGGGCGACACCCTGTCCAAGATCGCGAAGGACCACGCCACGGCCGGCAGCTGGCAAGATCTGTACAAGGCCAACCGCGCGGTCATAGGCAACGACCCGACACTGATTCACCCGGGCCTCACGCTGACGGTCGGTACGAAAACCACCAAAACGTCCGCAAAGTCGGCGACAGCCGTGTCGGCCACGGCCACCAAGTCGGCGAGCGCGTCCACCGCCACCCCCGCCTCCGCGAAGACGTACACCAACAACCTCGACGGCTGGATCAAGCAGTCCCTGGACATCATGGCCAAGTCGGGCATCCCGGGCAGCTATGACGGTATCCACCGCAACGTCATGCGCGAGTCCTCGGGCAACCCGCTGGCCATCAACAACTGGGACTCCAACGCCGCCGCCGGCATCCCCTCCAAGGGCCTCCTCCAGGTCATCGACCCCACCTTCACCGCTTACCACGTCCCGGGCACCGCCATGGATCCCTATGACCCGGTCGCGAACATCACGGCGGCCTGCAACTACGCGGCGGCGAAGTACGGCTCGATCGACAACGTCAACGGCGCCTACTGAGCGACCGACTCACGAGGTGCTGTTCACCCGGGATGACCGGCTCTCCGAGCCCCCGAAGAGCCGTTCCAGCACCACCGCGATCCCGTCCTCCTCGTTCGACAGGGTCACCTCGTCGGCCACCGCCTTGAGTTCCGGGTGGGCGTTGGCCATGGCGATCCCACGGGCGGCCCAGTCGAACATGGGGATGTCATTGGGCATGTCGCCGAAGGCGAGGGTGGTGCGGGGGGTGAGGCCGAGGTGGGCCGCGGCGAGAGCGAGGCCCGTCGCCTTGGTCACGCCGCATGGCTGGAGTTCGACGGTGCCGGGCCCCGACATGGTGACCGTAGCCAGCGAACCGACCACTCCCCGCGCCGCCGACGCCAACTCGTCGTCGGTCAGGAACGGGTGACGGAGCAGCACCTTGCTGATCGGTTCGGTCCACAGGTCGTCGCGCCGCCGCACCCGCACCGCCGGCAACGTCGGATGCGGCATCACGTACCCCGGCTCGATGAGCGTCAGCCCGTCCACGCCGTCCTGGTCCACCGCCGCGTACAGCAGCCCGACCTCTGCCTCGATCTTGCCGAGCGCCGTCTCCGCCAACTCCCTGTCCAGGGTGACCGACCAGAGCAGACGGTCCGTCCCGGCGTCGTACAACTGCGCCCCCTGGCCGCACACCGCCAGTCCCTCACCGCCGAGTTCGTCGAGCAGCGGTCGCACTCTCGGGGCGGGGCGACCCGTCACCACGAGATGCTGGGCGCCCGCCTCGGCCACCCGCGCCAACGCTGCCCGGGACCGGTCGGAGAGTGTGTCGTCGCCGCGCAGCAGCGTTCCGTCCAGGTCAGTGGCGATGAGTGAATATGCAGTCGGAGCGGCCATGATCCGAAGAATACGGATCGAACGACTCATCGGCCCGGCGTGAACCGGACGACGTCCGGTATCCCGTCAGCAACGCCGCTCACCACACGGTCGGTACGGGTGATATCCGTCGATACGGGCGGTAAGAGCGGTGCTTGGCGGTGGGGGGCGTACCAACGCCACTCCCGGCGTGCGGGATTATCCGAGCGCGGGCTCCCACGCGCGCCAGGAGCCGCAGCCCTTCATCAGGAAAGTCCATCGGGCAAGTCCCTTGGGTAAGTCCGTTGGGTAAGTCCGTTGGGCAATTCCATCGGGAAGCTCCAGGGAGAGACATGACCCTCACGCCCTCCGAGCGGGGAGTGACTCCCTTCCAACAGCACCTCCGCACGGCCGCTGAAGCGATCATCCGGCGCTTCCCGGACGCTCCCAAGCCCGAGATCTACGCTCTCTCCTTCCGCATCTGGCGGATCGACTACGACTCCCGCCGCCCGTACGTGGCGATCGGATACAACACCGAGACCCAGTACCAGCAGTCGGTGTACCCGGAGGACCCGGGCGAGGCCCGCTGGAACTACGCCTACTGGCTCCTGGACGGCTTCGAAACGCTCGGCAACGTGCCCGAGGACCCGGCCGGAAGCCCCCTGTACGTCGATGACGTCAAGCACCTCGGCCTCTGGTTCGACGACGAGGGCGACGAGGGCGACGAGGGCGACGAGGGCGACGAGGGCGACGAGGGCGACGAGGGCGACGAGGGCGACGAGGGCGACGAGGGCGACGACGCGAGTGAGGACCAGTACGAGGCCCTGGTCAACCACTTCGCCGACACCTGCATCGAACTGGCCCGCCACCTCCACTCCAGCGGCCTCCTCACGGAGATCTTCGGCCGCCCCCTCCCCATCGTCGTCTTCGACATGGACTGCCCGGGATGGGAGATCACCGCCACCCGGGCCGCCAACCCTCCAGAGCTGATCGCCGACTTCCTGACCTGGCAGCTGGCCGCGATCTACGAGAGCGCCCCGAGGACCGGCGAGTTCCTGATGCGCCTCGACGAGGAGTGGCTCGACTACTTCCGCGACATGGCGGACGTACTGGTGACACGCTTCGGGATCTCCCGCGCGGAGGCGGTCGCGCGGATCAACGAGCGGTACGCCGCCGAGGAATTCGAACCCGTGGGAGAAGACCTCCTGGGCCACGAACTCCCCGAATACTGGGCGCACCGCCTCTACTTCGAGGCCGACGCCCGAGGGATGCTCCCCTCGGGCAACCCGGACACCGACGGCGACCTCTCGAAGTGGAAAGTCCTCCCCGCCCCACGGAGAAACTCCGGCGCCTGGACCCTCACCGAAGAGGCCTGACGACCAGGAGGCGCCTTCCCGTCATGGCGCCGCCCGTGCCTCCACCAACCCACCTATGCGCGGCCACCAGATGCTTGGCCAGTCGCGCTCACCCGTGCGCGGCCACCAGATGCTTGGCCAGTCGCGGTGAGGCGAACTCCGTCCCGCACACGAACCGCATCACCGGCCCGTACGAAGCCGCCGCCGGCAACCCCGTGAAGTACAGCCCGGGCACCGACGACCGAAGCCCTGCGCCCAGCTTGGGCGTGCCCCGGCTGACCGACAACTCGGTGCGCAGCTCGTGCCCGAGGAAGTCCATCGCGGCGATGTCGACGCGATAGCCGGTCGAGGCTATGACATGGTCGGCGGAGAGCTTCTCTACCCGGCCGCCGTGGGTCTGGACAGCGAGGACGGGGCTGCCCTCGGAGGCGTCGGCGCTGACGATCCGCTGGACCTCACGGACGCCGACCTTGCCCTCGAAGCGGTCGCGGAGCCACCAGGCGCCGAGCGGACCGAGCACGCGGCGGACCAGATAGTGCCGGGCCTGGGCGGGCAGATAGCGGTACGGCCCCGGGTAATAGGTCAGCGCCCACAGGGACCAGGCGCGCCCGAAGGGCGACTCAGGGCGCAGCTTCGGCTGGTCCCATGGGGGCGCGCCGAAGGAGACGGCGCCTTTGCCCCGCGAGACGACCCGCACTTGCGCGCCCGCCTCCGTCGCGAGCGCCGCCGTCTCCAGGGCGGACTGCCCCGCGCCGACGACGATCAGCTCCTTGCCGGAGAACCGGCTCAGGTCGTGGTGCTGGGAACTGTGGGAGACAGGGCCCGTGGGAGTGGGTCCGTCGGCTGCCGCGCCCGCGAGCTCGGGCGGCAGATGGGCCAGCCCGGACAGACCGGTGGCCACCACAACCGCCCGCGCCGTGAACAACTCCCCCGAGTCCAGCTTCAGTTCGAAACCACCGGAGCCACCGGAGCCTCCCGAGCCACCGGAGCCATCGCGGCCCCCCTTACGGTCCACCGAGACGACCCGCACCCGCTCCAGCTCGGGCACCAGCTTCTGCTGGAACCACTCCCCGTACGCGATGAACGTCTCGACCGGGATGATGTCCTCGTCCGTGACAAGACGCGGTATGCCCGCCGCATTGCAGTAATCGAGAAGCGTGTGCCCACGCTGCGGGGCGTCGATGGAGGACGCGGCGGGGGTCGACTTCAGAAGCATCCCCTCGGGCATGTGATCGCGCCAGCTCACCATGGGCTCGCCGAAGACACGCACCGGAATACCGCGCGCCCGCAGATGGGCGGCGGTGGACAGGCCGAATGGCCCGGCACCGATGACTGCTACCGGATGAATCACGAAGTCCCCTCCCCAGGACGTACTACGTCTACTTCGCGGTGGAACTGTTGGTACTGCCAAGGCGGTTGGTCCGCCACAGCTGATACAGATGCTTCGCGCCCGGCCGCACGAAGCGCGCGAGCATCGTGAAGAACGGCCGCAGGTCGTCACCCGCGAGCCAGGCCAGCTCCGTACCGCTCGCGCGAGCCGGCGCGTGCGGTGTCGTATAGCCGCTGCGCCGGTAGGCGAGCAGGGCCGGCAGGTCGATGTTCTCCACGATGTACCGGTGACCGGCCCGCTGTTCCCCCTCGGGAACGGTGCGCCCGGTCAGATCCAGATGCATGGCACGGACGACGTCGATCCCCGACTCGTTCTCGAAGAGCCGGAACTGCGCGCCCATCCGTGGGTTGAAGTCAAGGAGCTTGTACTGTCCGTCGCGCCGGTCGAAGCGCAGGTCGAGGTCGATGACGCCGCTGAAGCCGATCTGTTTGATGAAACGCGCGGCGAGGTCCGCGAGTTCCGGATTGTCGACGACGTACGCATTCGCCGTCATTCCCGCGTGCGGGGGCCAGGAGCGGACCTTCACGCCCGTGAACATCGCGAGCGGCGTCGACTCCGCGTCGAAATACGCGTGCACGATCCAGTCCTCGGCCTCCTCCCTCGGCAGGTACTCCTGGAGGATCACTCCCGGTTGCGCCCCCCAGTCCTTGGCAAGCGTCAGCAGTCCCTCGCGGGTCGGAATCCTGGTCGTCCCGTTCACCGCCGGCCGGCTGCGGCGCACGAACGCCTCGCGGTTCTTGGCGACGAGAGGGAAGCGAGCGCTCTCGGCGAAGGCGACGATCTCCTCGTACGACTCCGGAAAGGCCGCCGCCGGGCTGGCAATGCCGTATTCCACGCACAGTTCGTGCAGCCCCCGCTTGCTGGCGAGGCGGCGCGGCAGCTTGGCGTCCACGCGCGGAAAGAGGAAGCGATCGGTCAGCTCGTCCTGGTGCTCGGCGATCAGCACGGCGGCCTCTTCGTCCGTCGGCACGAGGACCGTCGGCCGGCCGATGCGGCGGCCGATGCGCAGCAGACCCTCGATGAGCCGCTCGGGCTCCTCCGTGCCGGTCGTCGGCCAGACGAACGCCCGCCGCAGATAGCGCGAGCTCGCGGCCGGCGTGTAACGGTCCTCCGTGATCGCATACATCGGTACGCCGAGTCGGCCCAGACTCCGGATGGCGCCCACCCCGCCGTGGTGCAGCGGATAGTCGCCGAACTTCACGATGAGGCCCGGAACATCCCGATCGGCATCGACCGGCACACTGCTGGAGCTCCTGGCCACGGGTCCCCCCACGCATTCCCCCTACGGACCGGACCCACCCCGTCCGCGTCCCCCAAAGGACGCTAAGCCGGAATTGACACGTCCGACAAGGCCTTTTCGGACATTGCGAACTCTTTAGGCACTGCCGCTGTACGGCCACTCCCCCGTAACGTGTGCCGCGACCACATGAAACGCGTGGATCGCATGGATCACATGGATCACATGGCGAGTACGAACCCGAAAGCGAGGCACCGACCGATGCCCCCCTTCGAAGTCCCCGAGGGCGATCCCTTCGGCCCGCACAACCTTCCGTACGGCGTGTTCTCCCTGACCGAGTCCCCCGGCTCGTTCAGTTCGGCCGACTCGTTCAGTTCGGCCAGTTCGGCCGGCGCCGGCGAGCGGCGCGTCGGTGTGCGGCTCGGCGCCCACGTGCTCGACGCCGGCGCGGCGGCCCGGGCGCTCGGCTCCCCCTACGCCGAGCTGCTGGCGCGGCCGACCCTGAACCCGCTGCTCGCCGCGGGCCGCACGGCCTGGTCCGACGTACGACGCGCGCTCACAGCCTGGGTCACGGTCCCGAGCCACCGGGAGACCCTCGAACCCCACTTCCACCCCCTCTCCGACGTCACCCTGCACCTCCCCTTCGAGGTGGCGGACTACGTCGACTTCTACGCCTCCGAGAACCACGCCCGGAACGTCGGCCAGATCTTCCGTCCCGACGCCGCCGACTCCCTCACCCCCAACTGGAAGCATCTGCCGATCGGTTATCACGGCCGCTCCGGCACGGTCGTGGTGTCCGGCACCGATGTCGTACGCCCGTCGGGCCAGCGCAAAGCCCCCTCCGACACCGCGCCCGTCTTCGGCCCCTCGATCCGCCTGGACATCGAGGCGGAGGTCGGCTTCGTGGTCGGCGCGCCCTCGGCCATGGGCACCCCCGTCCCCCTCTCTTCCTTCCGCGAGCACGTCTTCGGCCTCTGCCTCCTCAACGACTGGTCGGCGCGAGACATCCAGGCCTGGGAGTACGTCCCCCTCGGCCCCTTCCTCGGCAAGTCCTTCGCCACCTCCGTATCGGCCTGGATCACCCCGCTCGACGCGCTGGAGGACGCCCGGGTCGCGCCCCCCACACGCACACACCCTCTCCTCCCCTATCTCGACGACTCCTCCGAGGAGCCCGGCGGCTACGACCTCCGTATCTCCGTCGCGATCAACGACCATGTCGTCTCCGAACCCCCCTTCTCCACCATGTACTGGACCGCCGCCCAGCAGTTGGCCCACATGACGGTCAACGGCGCCTCCCTGCGCACCGGCGACCTGTACGGCTCCGGGACCGTCAGCGGCCCCTCGGAGACCGAGCGCGGCTCCCTCCTCGAACTCACCTGGAACGGCCGCACCACCCTCGACCTCCCCGACGGCAAGCGCACGTTCCTCGAGGACGGCGACGAGGTCACCCTGACGGCATGGGCCCCTGGCCCGGGCGGAACACGGGTGGGGCTGGGCGAGGTGAAGGGTCGCATCACACCGCCGCCGGAGAGCTCCTAACCCCGGCCGGCGCCCTCCAGCCCGTTCGGCGTTTGAGGACGAGGCCGTCAAGGCCGATCCGGGAGGCGGGGGCGGAGCCTCCAGGTACGGGACGGGTAGGGGCTGAGCGGGCGAAACCCTCACACACGCAAGCCCCCGCCCCCCCCGGCACCCACACCCCGCCTCCGAAGCACGCCCACACTCCACTCCGCCCACCTCCCACGGTGGCAGATCTCCCCCGCCCCCGCCCGAACCCGCAGGCCAGCCCCCCTCCCTCCGCACCGACAGGTGGCGCAACACTCCAGCAACACCACGCCCCACCCTCCGTCGGTATCGTCCGACGCATGCCCACCGAACGCATCCGAGACCACGCCGGACCAGGCGCGACCACCGTCGCCGCCCACCGGCGTCGGCTGCGCGCGGACCAGGCCCGGCAGCTCGCCGACCTACTCCGCCACCAGGTGCTGACCGGCGGCTTCCCGGACGGCACCCTGCCGCACGAGGCAGCCATCGGCACCGATTACCGCGCCTCGCGCAACACCGTCCGCCAGGCCCTGGACCTGCTCCGCGCGGAAGGCCTGGTGGAGCGCCTCCCCGGCGTCGGCACCGTCGTCGTCGCCCAGAAGTACCCGCACGGACTCGACCGGCTGATGGGACTCGCGGAGACCCTGCGCGAACACGGACAGGTCACCAACGAAGTCCGCACGGTGGGCCCGGTGGCCGCGCCGGCTCCCGTGGCCGACCGCCTCCGCATCGTCCCCGGTGCCGACGTCCTCTACATCGAACGCCTCCGTCGCCTGGACGGCCTCCCCCTTTCCCTCGACCTCACCTACATCCCGCTCGACCTCGGCACCGCCCTGCTCGGCGCCGACCTGGAGAACACCGACGTCTTCCGCCTCCTGGAAGCGATCACGCTGCAGCCCCTCGGGCACGCCGACATCACCCTGGAGGCCGTGAACGCGGACGCCCACTCCGCTGCCGTACTGCAGGCCCCGCGCGGCACCGCCCTACTCATGCTGGAACGCCTCACGCACCTCGCCGACGGCCGCCCCGTGGACCTGGAGTTCATCCGCTTTCGCGGCGACCGCATCACGATGAGCGGCCAGCTCCGCCGCGTGCTCTGACACGCCTCCTCATCGCCTCTCCCTCACCTCCGCTCACTTCTTCGCGCCCCTTCTCCCCTCACCCCTTCATCGTTTTGAAGGACCTTTCCGGTTCATCCCGCGCAGGACTTTTCTGGAGACAGCCATGCCCTTGGCGCCCCAGCGGGCCGACGTGCCCGTGACCATCGACGAGTCGAAGTGCATCGACGGCTGCACGCTCTGTGTGGACATGTGCCCGCTGGACTCCCTCGCCATCGACGAGAGCAGCGGCAAGGCGTACATGCACGTCGACGAGTGCTGGTACTGCGGCCCGTGCGCGGCCCGCTGCCCCACCGGAGCCGTCACGGTCAACATGCCCTATCTCCTGCGGTGAGAGGCCCGAACTCCCATGAAGCACAAGGCAATCGCCCCGCTCGCCGCAGTGGCGCTGGCATTTCCACTCGCCGCCTGCGGCGGTAACGCCGCCGGGGCCGGAGACGGCTCCACCGTCACCATCACGATCGGCTACCAGTCCAAGACGATCAACACCGTCACGGCAGGCACACTCCTTCGCTCGCTAGGCTCCTTCGAGAAGGAACTGAACGCCCTCGGCGACCGCACCACATACAAGGTGAACTGGCAGGACTACGCCACCGGCGCCCCGATCACCGCCCAGATGACCGCCGGGAAGATCGACATCGGTTCGATGGGCGACTTCCCGCTTCTCATCAACGCGGCCCGCGGCAAACAGCTCGGCCGTCCCACCCGCCTGGTCTCCGTCACCGGCTACAACCTCCGCGGCGGCCTCAACACCATTGTCACAGCACCGGATTCGAAGCTTCGCTCGCTGAGTGATCTGCGCGGCAAGAAGGTGTCGACGAGCATCGGCTCGGCCGCCGACGGCACCCTCGTCCGGGCTCTCCAGCGCGCCGGTATCGACCCCGACAAGGGCATCCAGAAACTCAACCAGCAACCCGCCGTGGGTGCTTCGGCTCTCGCGGCGGGCAGCACCGACGCGCTCTCCCAGTTCGTCGCCTGGCCCGGCCTGCTGACCTACCAGGGCAAGGCGAAGGCCCCTGTACGACGGCGCCGAACTGAACCTGCCGACCTTCCACGGCGTCACCGCCCGCGAGGACTTCGCAAAGAAGCACCCTGCCGTACTCGAGGCCTTCCTCAAGGCCCAGTCCGACGCGACGACGTATCTCCACGACCACCCAGTGGCCGCCGCGGAGAAGGTCGCGAAGGCCACCGGCCTGCCCGCCGAGGTCGTCTACCTCTACAACGGCGCCCATGGCATCGCCACCTTCGATCCGGCACTGCAACCACGCCTGATCTCCGCCCTGAAGAAGGACGTCACGGTCCTGAAGTCGGCGAAACTCGTCGGCGACGTAGACGTGGACGCCTTCGTCGACGACCAGTACGTGAAGCGCGCGCTCGGCCCCACCGCGTACGCCGACCAGCTCGCCGCGACGCCCCCACCGGCCGCGAGCGAGGCATGGCCCAAGGGCGCCACCAGTACACGTACCTTCAACTCCCCCTCCTCCCTTCTCCATTACGTCGCCGCACACCGCACCACCCTGCGCGCCGCGTACGTCCCAGACACCACCACCGGCACCCTGTGGTTCGCGGACAAGGCGGTGTGGGTGGCCGACGGCGACAACCTGCGCCCGTTCGTCACGGCGGCGACCGCGCGTGCGTACGTCGCCGCGCACGAGGGCGCGCGCACCATCTCGTACGCCGACGCCCTGGGGCGGGCGTCATGACCCGGTATCTCGTCAGGGCCGCGTCTCTCGCCGCGGCCCTGACCGCCTGGCAGCTCCTGACCAGCCTGAACGTCGACCTCTGGCTGCGCTTCTCGCAGTTCCCGACCGTCGCCGACGTGGCCCGCGCCTTCGGTGACCGGCTGGGCGGCGACGACTACTGGACGGACCTCACCGACAGCCTCACCCGCATCCTCACCGGCTTTCTGCTGGCAGCCGTCCTGGGCGTGGCCACCGGGCTGACCGTCGCGCGCTCCCGCCTCGCCGAGGACCTGCTCGGCCCGCTCCTGGAAGTGGTCCGCCCGATCCCGGCCATCGCGCTCGTCCCCGTCGCGATCCTCCTCTTCCCCAGCAACGAGCAGGGCATCGTCTTCATCACCTGCGCCGCCGCCTTCTTCCCCGTGCTGGTCTCCACCCGACACGCGGTGCGCGCGCTGACTCCGGTGTGGGAGGAGGCGGTGCGCACGATGGGCGGCGGCCGGTGGCGGGTGCTCGGCTCGGTGGTCCTGCCGGGCGCCCTGCCCGGGATCTTCGGCGGGCTCTCGGTCGGCATCGGCGTCTCGTGGATCTGCGTCATCTCCGCCGAGATGATCTCCGGCCAGTACGGGGTCGGCTATCGCACCTGGCAGGATTACACCGTCGTCGACTACCCAGGCGTCTTCGTCGGCATGGTCACGATCGGCGTGCTCGGCTGGCTCACCTCCACGGCCGTCGAACGCGTGGGGCGATGGCTCACCCGGTGGCTGCCGCGCACGGAGTACGTCACGATGCCGCGCGGGCGGGGTGCTGGGGTGCGCGAACGGGTCACCAGGCCGCGCAAGGCTGCCGCTGCTGTCTCGCCGGTCCCGGAAGCCATACGCGGTGAGGGGGTACGCGATGAGCACCTCGTCTGAGACCGCGACGAACAGCCCGCCCGAGACCCCGACGAACAGCCCGCCCGAGACCGCGACGAACACCCCGTCCGAGACCCCGACGAGCGACACGACCGAGACCGCGACGAGTAGCTCGGCTGAGACCAAGGCGTCCGTCGCCACCCGCGGCACCCGGCTCTCCCTCGCGAACGCCTCGCTCGGCCGCCCCGGCGCCCCCGTCCTCGAAGGCGTCGACCTCGACATCGCTCCGGGCGAGATCCTCACCGTCGTCGGCCCGTCCGGCTGCGGCAAGTCAACCCTCCTGCGCACCCTCGCCGGGCTGCTCCCCGCGCTCGCGGGAACGATCGCCCAGGACGGCCGCCCCCTGCCCGGCCCCGGCGCGGACCGCGCGCTCGTCTTCCAGGAGGACACTCTCCTTCCTTGGCGCACCTTGCGCGCCAACGTCGAACTTCCGCTCGCGATCGCGGGTTTGCCGCGCCTCGAGCGCCGCGCCCAGGCCGAGTCCTGGCTCGCCCGGGTGGGACTCACCGGCCGGGAACGGCAGTTGCCGCACCGCGTCTCCGGCGGCCAGCGCCAACGCGTCCAGCTCGCCCGCGCCCTCGCGGGAACGCCCCGCGCCGTCCTCATGGACGAACCCTTCGGCGCCCTCGACGCGCAGACCCGCGCCGGCATGCAGGACCTCCTCGTCGAGGTACTGCACGGCACCGGAGCGACCGTCGTCTTCGTGACCCACGACGTGGACGAGGCACTGTTCCTGGGCGACCGGGTCGCTCTGCTCGGCTCCGGCCGCCAGGTCGACGGCGGTGCTACCAGCAGCGCGGGAACTCTCCTCGCCGTCCGGGCGGTACCCCGCCCCCGCGAGCGATCCGCCCTCGACGACCCGGCGAGGCTCGCCCTGCGCCACGAGGTCCTCACGTCACTCGGCAGTTGAAGAACCGGAAAGGCACCCCCGTGCAGACCACGCCCCCCATGGAGATTCCCGCACTCGCGGACGCCGAAGAGCTGTCCTGCGACGTCCTCGTCATCGGCGGCGGCACCGCCGGCACCATGGCGGCCCTCACCGCGGCCGAGCACGGGGCCGACGTCCTCCTCCTGGAGAAGGCGCACGTCCGCCACTCCGGCGCCCTCGCCATGGGCATGGACGGCGTCAACAACGCCGTCATCCCCGGCCGCGCCGAGCCCGACGACTACGTCGCCGAGATCACCCGCGCCAACGACGGCATCGTCGACCAGTCCACCGTCCGCCAGACCGCGACCCGCGGCTTCGCCATGGTCCAGCGCCTGGAGTCGTACGGCGTGAAGTTCGAGAAGGACGAGCACGGCGAGTACGCGGTCCGGCAGGTGCACCGGTCCGGCTCGTACGTGCTGCCGATGCCCGAGGGCAAGGACGTCAAGAAAGTGCTCTACCGACAGCTGCGGCGGCGCGAGATGCGGGAGCGCATCCGCATCGAGAACCGTGTGATGCCCGTGCGGGTCCTCACGGCCGAGGGACGCGCGGTGGGGGCCGTCGGCTTCAACACCCGTACGGGGCAGTTCGTCTCGGTCCGCGCCGGCGCCGTCATCCTCGCGACCGGCGCGTGCGGCCGCCTCGGCCTGCCCGCCTCCGGCTACCTCTACGGGACGTACGAGAACCCCACCAACGCGGGCGACGGCTACGCCATGGCCTACCACGCCGGGGCGGAACTCACCGGTATCGAGTGCTTCCAGATCAACCCGCTGATCAAGGACTACAACGGTCCCGCCTGCGCCTATGTCGCCAACCCCTTCGGCGGCTACCAGGTCAACCGGCACGGCGAACGCTTCGTCGACTCCGACTACTGGTCGGGCCAGATGATGGCGGAGTTCGCCGCGGAGGTCGCCTCGGACCGGGGCCCCGTCTACCTGAAGCTGAGCCACCTCCCCGAGGAGTCGATCAGCGCCCTCGAGTCCATCCTGCACACCACTGAGCGCCCGACCCGCGGCACTTTCCACGCCGGACGCGGCCACGACTACCGCACCCACGACATCGAGATGCACATCTCCGAGATCGGCCTGTGCGGCGGCCACTCCGCTTCCGGCGTACGGGTCGACGACCACGCCCGTACCACCGTGCCGCGCCTGTACGCCGCCGGGGACCTGGCCTGTGTCCCCCACAACTACATGATCGGCGCGTTTGTCTTCGGCGACCTCGCGGGAGCGGACGCGGCCCAGCACAAGCCCTATGAGGGCGAGTTGCCGCAGGACCAACTCCGCGACGCGCATGACTTGATCTACGGCCCTCTGCGCCAACCGGAAGGGCCCCCGCAACCCCAGGTCGAGTACAAACTCCGCCGCTTCGTCAACGACTACGTGGCGCCGCCCAAGTCGGGTGCCCGGCTCTCGCTCGCCCTCGAAGCCTTCGAGCGGATGCGCGCCGACATCGCGGAAATGGGCGCCCGCACTCCTCACGAACTGATGCGGTGCGCCGAGGTCACCTTCATCCGGGACTGCGCGGAGATGGCCGCGCGCGCGTCGCTCGCCCGCACGGAGTCCCGCTGGGGCCTCTACCACGACCGCACGGACCATCCCGCGCGCGACGACGCCTCCTGGTTCCACCATCTCGACCTGCACAAGTCCCCCTCCGGCTCGATGGAGTTCACGGCCCGTCCCGTGGCTCCGTATCTCGTCCCCGTCGCCGACTTCGCCCCGACCGGCGGACCCTCCCGGCACCTCGGCGAGGTGCACCCGGAGGGTGTGGCCACAGCCGGGGCGCGCGATGCCGCCCCGGTGGCCTCGCGGCCGACGGTCACCGCCGTCCTCGACGGCGGCACCAGCCGTCTCCCCAGCGACGGTGACGGTTCATCACCTCGCCTTCTCGAACTCCTCGCCCTCGCCGAGGAAGAACCCGAACTCCCCGCCTTGCGCCCCTATCTGAACGATCCCTCCCCCGCTGTGCGGCGCGCGGCCCTCGCCGTACTCACCGAGACCGTGCCGCCCGGTACCGGCCCCGCGCTGGCCGCCGCGCTCCACGACCCGCACGGCGACGTACGGGCCACCGCCGCGGCCTCGCTGCGCGAGCTGGTCGAGACCCTGCCGCCCGAGCCCGACCTGCGTGACGGTCTCGCTTCCGGCCTCGCCGGGGACGATCCCGTCGTGCGCGCCGCCGCGCTGGACGTGCTGCGCGCCCTGCGCCTGGGGGACGCGGCGCTGTTCGTGGGCGCCCTCGCGGATCCTGACCTCGCCGTCCGTATCGAGGCCGTGCGCGCCCTCGTCTCCGTCGATGCCGCCGAGCACCTGACCCGGGCGGCCGTCGATCCCTCCCGCGAGGTCCGCGTCACCGTGGCCAAGGCTCTGGCCAACGTCACCGCGGGGAGGCTGGTCGAGGACACCCTCGACCAGCTCACCGCCGACCCCGACGCCCTGGTCCGCGCGGCGGCCTTCGAGGCGCTGGCTGCCACCGGATGCCCCGCGCCACTCGCCGCGCGTGCCGTCGCCGCGCAGGCCGACCCGGCCTGGCAGGTTCGCTCCGGAGCCGCCACCGCGCTGTCCGCGGCGGATGCCGACGTGGCCGTCCCCACCCTGGCCAAGGCTCTCGGCGACCCGAACGCCGACGTCCGCAAGGCGGCGGTACTGGCGCTGATGCGTCACGCCGGGGAGTCCGAGGACGCGCGAACCGCCCTCGCCACGGCCACGGCGGACTCCGACGCGGACGTCAGGGCATACGCGTCACGGGCGCTGTGACCGCGGCCGCCGGAGTGGCGCGGCACCACTGCGCTACAGGGCACCCGGCATAGGGGTGGTTCCACACGTCGGCGTTGACGGAGTACCGCTGTGCCCACCGTGCCGCCCCAGCGGCACGCATACCCACAGCAAGGACGCCTACAGCGGCACCGAGCGCCCACAGGGAGACCGGCTACAGCTCCATCCGGCGCCCACAGGGAGGCCGATTACGGCTCCACACGGCGCCCACACCAAGGCCGACGACAGCTCCACCCCCCGCCCACAGCGCGGCCGGCTAAAGCTCCACCCAGCGCCCACAGCGCGGCCGGCTAAAGCTCCACCCAGCGCCCACAGCGCGGCCGATGACGATGGCGCCCCGCCCCTATATCCAGTCCTCCGGCTCCGGCTCCGCATCCATCTCCGGCCAGTGCGAGTCCGGCTCCTCGTCAGGCGCCGGCCCCGATTCCGGTGCTCGCCCGGGAGCCCCGTCCAGCGAGGCGAGCACTCCCAGCACCCCCTCTCCGTACGTCGCCAGCTTCTTCTCGCCCACACCGCTGATGCCGCCCAGCTCGGCCACCGAGGTGGGCCACACCGTGGCGATCTCGCGGAGTGTCGCGTCGTGGAAGATGACGTACGCCGGGACGCCCTGTTCGCGAGCCTGCTCGGCGCGCCAGGTGCGCAGGGCCTCGAAGGCGGGGACGAGTTCGGGCGGCAGCTCGGCCACGGCGGCCTTGGGCTTGCGCTCGCCCTTCGAGGACGCCGAGCGGGTGACGGTCGGCTTCGGCGGCTCCTTGCGCAACGGCACCTCGCGCTCGCGTCGCAGCACCGTCCCGCTGGCGTCGGTGAGCACCAGCGTCCCGTACTCGCCCTCGACCGCGAGCAGCCCCTGGGCCAGCAACTGCCGTACGACACCCCGCCATTCCCCCTCGGTCAGCTCCTCTCCGATACCGAAGACGGACAACTGGTCGTGGTCGAACTGGATCACCTTGGGAGTCCGACGCCCCAGCAGGATGTCGACGATCTGCACCGAGCCGAACTTCTGTCCCCGCTCGCGCTGCAACCGCACCACCGTCGACAGCAGCTTCTGTGCCGCTACCGTGCCGTCCCACGTCTCGGGCGGCGTCACACACGTGTCGCAGTTACCGCAGGCCGGTGTGTGCGGGTCCTGGCCGAAGTAGGCCAGGAGCTGGGAGCGCCGGCACTGGGCCGTCTCACACAGGGCCAGCATCGAGTCCAGATGGGCGGCCGCTCTGCGGCGGAACGCCTCGTCGCCCTCCGAGCCCTGGATCAGCTTGCGCTGCTGCACCACGTCCTGGAGGCCGTACGCCATCCAGGCCGTGGACGGCAGTCCGTCACGCCCCGCGCGGCCCGTCTCCTGGTAGTAGCCCTCGACAGACTTCGGCAGGTCGAGGTGGGCGACGAACCGTACGTCCGGCTTGTCGATGCCCATGCCGAAGGCGATGGTGGCGACCACCACCAGTCCCTCTTCGCGCAGGAAGCGCGACTGGTGGGCGGCGCGGGTGCCCGCGTCCAGGCCCGCGTGGTACGGAACCGCCTCGATGCCGTTGCGGGAGAGGAACTCGGCCGTCTTCTCGACCGAGTTGCGCGAGAGGCAGTACACAATGCCCGCGTCGCCCGCATGCTCGTCCCGGAGGAACGACAGCAGCTGCTTCTTGGGGTCGGCCTTCGGCACTATCCGGTACTGGATGTTGGGGCGGTCGAAGCTCGCCTCGAAGTGGCGGGCCGTCGGCATGCCCAGGCGCTGGGTGATCTCCTTGTGTGTCGCGCGCGTGGCCGTGGCCGTCAGCGCGATCCGCGGGACGTCCGGCCAGCGCTCGCCCAGCAGTGAGAGTGCCAGGTAGTCAGGGCGGAAGTCGTGGCCCCACTGGGCCACACAGTGCGCCTCGTCGATCGCGAAGACGGAGATCTTCGCGCGCGACAGCAGGTCGAGCGTGCTTTCCAGTCGCAGCCGCTCCGGGGCCAGGTAGAGCAGGTCCAGCTCCCCCGCCAGCAACTCCGCCTCCACCACCCGCCGCTCGTCGAAGTCCTGCGTGGAGTTCATGAACCCGGCGCGCACGCCCAGCGCCCGCAGCGCGTCCACCTGGTCCTGCATCAGCGCGATGAGCGGGGAGACCACGACGCCCGTACCCGGTCTGACCAGTGACGGAATCTGGTAGCAGAGCGACTTGCCGCCGCCCGTCGGCATCAGGACGACGGCGTCACCGCCCGCCACCACATGCTCGATGATCGCTTCCTGCTCGCCGCGGAAGGCGTCGTACCCGAAGACCCGGTGGAGCGTGGCCAGCGCCTCGCTCTCACTCCGTGTCCCCGTCGCGTCCGCTTCGGTCATCACACCCGTCCCGCCCATCGTCCTGTCCCCCGTACGTCGCGCCTCGACCACTGCGTCCACGATAGGGGCCCGCGCCGACAGCCTCAGAGTTATCCACAGGCTGCGACCGGTCGGCTGCTGTACGCACCGGCATGGGCTCGCCGTCTCTCCGCCGACCGGCGCTCCCGTATGCGTCAGCCCGTCGGCCCCCTCTGCATGGCGGCCCCCTGCGATCACGGGACATGCTGCTCTGGCGGGGGGGAGGGGCCCGCGACCGACGGACCGGCGCCGTCTTGTGCGCCTCTCGCATCTCTAGGAGCCCTCGCATGTTCCCGCGTCCTCTCAAGAGCGTCATCACCCTCGCGACAGCCGCTGTCGCGTCCGTTTCACTGGCGACCGTCCCCGCTCACGCCGGCTCGGACGACGGCGCGTTCGACCCGAAGGTCCCGGTGGAGCTGGCCATGGCGTACGCCGCCACCGCGAAGTACTCCTACGAACCGGCCGCCGTCGCCGACGGATACGTCCCCAACCGGTGCTCCCCGGACCCCATGGGCCACGGCAGCATGGGCTACCACTACTTCAAGGAGTCCCTCTACGGCTCGGTCGACCCGACAAAACCCGCGGCTCTCCTCTATGAGGATGCGGAGGGCGGGGGCCGCAGGCTCGTCGGTGTGGAGTGGATCGTCCCGGACGCCGATCAGAATCTGAAGACGGCCGGCGACAGGCCCTCGATGTTCGGGGGCCACAAGTTCGACGGCCCGATGCTCGGCCACAACGCCACCATGCCGATCCACTACGACCTGCATGTCTGGCTCTACAAGCACAATCCCAGCGGTCTGTTCGAACGCTGGAATCCCACGGTCAAGTGTCCGGCCTCCTCCGGCCACTCCGCTCACTCCGCCATGTCGGGTCACTCAGCCCACTGAACATGGCACGGGCCCCGCTCCCGGGCAGGGAGCGGGGCCCGGCACCGCGGTTCAGCGCACGAAGACCCCAGCCTGCCCCGCCAGATCCAGGAAGTACTGCGGCGCCACACCCAGAACCAGCGTGACCGCCACACCCACCCCGATCGCCGTCATGGTCAGCGGCGAGGGCACGGCGACCGTTGGGCCCTCGGGCCGCGGCTCACTGAAGAACATGAGCACGATCACCCGGATGTAGAAGAACGCCGCGATCGCCGACGAGATCACACCGACCACGACCAGCGCGCCCGCGCCGCCCTCCGCCGCCGCCTTGAACACCGCGAACTTTCCGGCGAATCCGGAGGTCAGCGGGATACCCGCGAAGGCCAGCAGGAAGACCGCGAACACGGCCGCCACCAGTGGAGACCTGCGTCCGAGGCCCGCCCACTTGGACAGGTGTGTGGCCTCGCCCCCCGCGTCCCGTACGAGTGTCACGACGGCGAAGGCGCCGATCGTGACGAACGAGTACGCGCCCAGGTAGAAGAGCACCGACGAGACTCCGTCCGGCGAGGTCGCGATGACACCCGCGAGGATGAAGCCTGCGTGCGCGATGGACGAGTACGCCAGGAGCCGCTTGATGTCGGTCTGGGTGATCGCGACGATCGCACCGCCGAGCATGGTGACGATCGCGACGGCCCACATGACCGGCCGCCAGTCCCAACGCAGGCCCGGCAGGACGACGTACAGCAGGCGCAGCAGCGCGCCGAAGGCGGCCACCTTCGTCGCCGAGGCCATGAAGCCGGTGACCGGTGTCGGCGCACCCTGGTAGACGTCCGGCGTCCACATGTGGAAGGGCACCGCGCCGACCTTGAACAGCAGGCCCATGACCACCATGGCGGCGCCGATGAGCAGCAGCACGTCGTTGCCCATGGTTCCGGCGAGAGCCGGGTCGACGTTCTGGATGGTGCCGTCGACCACCTGCGCGATCGTCGCGTACGACACGGAGCCCGCGTAGCCGTACAGCAGGGCGATGCCGAAGAGCGTGAACGCGGAGGCGAATGCGCCGAGGAGGAAGTACTTGACCGCGGCCTCCTGCGACATGAGCCGCTTGCGGCGGGCCACGGCGCACAGGAGGTAGAGCGGGAGGGAGAAGACTTCCAGGGCCACGAAGAGCGTCAGCAGGTCGTTGGCCGAGGGGAAGACCAGCATGCCGCCGATCGCGAAGAGCAGGAGCGGGAACACCTCGGTGGTGGTGAACCCGGCCTTCACCGCGGCCTTCTCACTGTCGCTGCCGGGCACGGACGCGGCCTGCGCGGCGAACGAGTCGACGCGGTTGCCGTGCGCCTCCGGGTCGAGCCGCCGCTCGGCGAACGTGAACACGCCGAGGATGCCCGCGAGGAGGATCGTGCCCTGAAGAAACAGTGCGGGCCCGTCGACGGCGATCGCGCCCATCGCCGCGATGTGCGCCTTCGTGGTGCCGTACCCGCCGGCCGCGAGGGCGACGACCGCGGCGAAGGCGGCGGCCAGTGCGACGACGGACACGAACACCTGAGCGTAGTAACGGGACTTGCGCGGCACGAACGCCTCGACCAGCACGCCGATGATCGCCGCCCCGAGGACGATCAAGGTGGGCGACAATTGCCCGTATTCGATCTTCGGCGCGTCGATCTTGGAGATCGGGTCGGCCGCGGTTGTCCACAGGCTGTGGACGGCTGTTGCGCTCACTTGGCCGCCTCCACCTCGGGCTTGGGGTCCGTCTTGTGTACGTCTGACATGGTCTGCTTGACCGCCGGGTTGACGATGTCGGTGACCGGCTTCGGGTAGACGCCCAGGAAGATCAGCAGTGCGATCAGCGGGGCGACCACCAGAAGCTCACGCACCCTGAGGTCGGGCATCTCGGCGACCTCCGCCTTCACCGGGCCCGTCATCGTCCGCTGATAGAGGACGAGCGTGTAGAGCGCGGCGAGAACGATGCCGAAGGTGGCGATGATGCCGACGGCCGGGTAGCGCGTGAACGTGCCGACCAGGACCAGGAATTCACTCACGAAGGGCGCGAGCCCCGGAAGCGAGAGGGTCGCGAGGCCGCCGATCAGGAAGGTGCCCGCGAGCACCGGGGCGACTTTTTGCACCCCTCCGTAGTCGGCGATCAGGCGCGAGCCGCGCCGCGAGATCAGGAAGCCCGCCACCAGCATCAGGGCGGCGGTCGAGATCCCGTGGTTGACCATGTAGAGCGTCGCGCCCGACTGGCCCTGGCTGGTCATCGCGAAGATGCCCAGGATGATGAACCCGAAGTGCGAGATCGACGCGTACGCGACCAGTCGCTTGATGTCTCGCTGGCCGACCGCGAGCAGCGCCCCGTAGATGATGCTGATCAGCGCCAGTACGAGGATGACGGGCGTCGCCCATTTCGAGGCCTCCGGGAACAGCTGGAGGCAGAAGCGGAGCATCGCGAAGGTGCCGACCTTGTCGACGACCGCCGTGATCAGTACGGCGACCGGGGCGGTGGCCTCACCCATGGCGTTGGGCAGCCAGGTGTGCAGCGGCCACAGCGGCGCCTTCACCGCGAAGGCGAAGAAGAAACCGAGGAAGAGCCACCGCTCGGTGCTGGTCGCCATGTGCAGCGAACCGTTGGCGCGGGCCTGGGCGATCTCCTGGAGCGAGAAGTTCCCGGCCACTACGTAGAGGCCGATTACGGCGGCCAGCATGATCAGGCCGCCGACCAGGTTGTAGAGGAGGAACTTCACTGCGGCGTACGACCGTTGGGTGGCAGCCGCCTCGTCACCGTGCTCGTGAGCACGGTCTCCGAAGCCGCCGATGAGGAAGTACATCGGGATGAGCATGGCTTCGAAGAAGATGTAGAAGAGGAAGACGTCGGTGGCCTCGAACGAGATGATCACCATCGCTTCGACGGCCAGGATCAGGGCGAAGAAGCCCTGCGTCGGCCGCCAGCGCCCCGCAGCGAAGCTGCCAAGGGATGCGGCGCCGGTCTCCTGCGGGTCGGCGTCGTGCCAGCCCGCGAGGATCACGAACGGGATCAGCAGCGCCGTCAGCGCGAGGAGCGCCACTCCGATGCCGTCCACACCCAGCTCGTACCGCACCCCGAAGTCCTTGATCCAGGCATGGGATTCGGTGAGCTGGTAGCGGTCGCCGCCGGGCTCGAAGCGTACGAGGACGATCGCGGCCAGCGCGAGCGTGGCGAGCGAGACGAGCAGCGCCAGCCACTTGGCGGCGACGCGCCGCGCGGCCGGTACGGCGGCCGTGGCGATCGCCCCGAGGGCCGGGAGCGCCGCCGTCGCTGTCAGCAGAGGAAAGGACATCGGTATCAGACCGCCCTCATCAGCAGGGTCGCGGCGATGAGGATCGCCGCACCGCCGAACATCGAGACCGCGTAACTGCGCGCATAGCCGTTCTGCAGCTTGCGCAGGCGCCCGGAGAGGCCGCCCATCGAGGCCGCCGTGCCGTTGACGACCCCGTCGACCAGGGTGTGGTCGACGTACACCAGGGAGCGGGTGAGGTGCTCACCGCCGCGTACCAGCACGACGTGGTTGAAGTCGTCCTGGAGCAGGTCGCGGCGGGCGGCCCGGGTGAGCAGGGAGCCGCGCGGGGCGACCACCGGGACGGGACGGCGCCCGTACTGCGCGTACGCGATTCCGGCACCGATGACGAGCACCGCCATGGTGGCCAGCGTGACCGTGAGGGCGCTGACGGGCGAGTTGCCCTCCTCGTGCCCGGTGATGGGCTCCAGCCAGTGCAGGAAGCGGTTCCCGATCCCGAAGAAGGCGCCCGCGCCCACCGATCCGACGGCCAGCACGATCATGGGGATCGTCATGGTCCTGGGGGACTCGTGCGGGTGCGGCTCCGCGTGCTCGCCGCGCGTCTCGGCGGCGGGCTCCACGCTCGGCTCCGCAGGGGACGGCGTCGGCGCGTTGCGCCAGCGCTCCTCTCCGAAGAACGTCATCAGCATCACGCGCGTCATGTAGAACGCGGTGATCGCCGCGCCGAGCAGGGCCGCGCCGCCGAGAATCCAGCCCTCGGTGCCGCCCTTCGCGAAGGCCGCCTCGATGATCTTGTCCTTGGAGTAGAAGCCGGACAGGAACGGGAAGCCGATGATGGCGAGGTAGCCGAGGCCGAAGGTGATGAAGGTGATCGGCATGTACTTCCTGAGGCCGCCGTACTTCCTCATGTCGACCTCGTCGTTCATGCCGTGCATGACCGAACCGGCGCCGAGGAAGAGTCCGGCCTTGAAGAAGCCGTGTGTGACCAGGTGCATGATCGCGAAGGCGTAGCCGATGGGGCCGAGGCCCGCGGCGAGCACCATGTAGCCGATCTGGGACATGGTCGAACCGGCGAGCGCCTTCTTGATGTCGTCCTTCGCGCAACCGACGATCGCACCGAAGAGGAGCGTGACGGCTCCTACCACGGTGACGGCCGTCTGCGCGTCGGGCGCCGCGTTGAAGATCGCTCCTGAGCGGACGATCAGATACACACCCGCGGTCACCATGGTGGCGGCGTGGATGAGGGCCGAGACCGGGGTCGGGCCCTCCATCGCGTCCCCGAGCCAGGACTGCAGCGGCACCTGGGCGGACTTGCCGCAGGCGGCGAGCAGCAGCATCAGGCCGACGGCGGTGAGCTTGCCCTCGGACGTGTCACCCACGCTCGCCAGGACCGGCTTGAAGGCGAACGTCCCGAAGGTCGTGAACATCAGCATGATGGCGATCGACAGGCCCATGTCGCCGACGCGGTTGACCAGGAAGGCCTTCTTCGCGGCGGTGGCGGCGCTGGGCTTGTGCTGCCAGAAACCGATGAGCAGGTACGAGGCGAGGCCGACGCCCTCCCAGCCGACGTACAGCAGAAGGTAGTTGTCGGCGAGGACGAGCAGCAGCATCGCCGCGAGGAACAGGTTCAGATAGCCGAAGAAGCGGCGTCGGCGCTCGTCGTGCTCCATGTACCCGACCGAGTACAGGTGGATGAGCGAGCCGACGCCGGTGATCAGCAGCACGAACGTCATCGACAGCTGGTCGAGCTGGAGGGAGGCGTCGGCCCGGAAGCCGGCGACCGGGACCCAGCTGAACAGGTGCTGGCCGATGGCCCGTTGGTCCGCGCTCTTGCCCAGCATGTCGGCGAAGAGCACGACGCCGATCACGAAGGAGGCGGCCGCGAGGGCCGTACCGATCCAGTGGCCGACGGCGTCCAGCCGCCTGCCGCCGCACAGCAGTACGGCCGCTCCGAGCAGAGGCGCCGCTACCAGCAGCGCAATCAGGTTCTCCACGATTCAGCGACCCCTTACAGCTTCATCAGGCTGGCGTCGTCGACCGAGGCCGAGTGGCGGGAACGGAACAGCGACACGATGATCGCGAGCCCGACCACGACCTCCGCGGCGGCGACGACCATCGTGAAGAAGGCGATGATCTGGCCGTCGAGATTGCCGTGCATACGGGAGAAGGCGACGAACGCGAGGTTGCAGGCGTTGAGCATGAGCTCGACGCACATGAACACCACGATCGCGTTCCGCCTGATCAGTACGCCGGTGGCGCCGATCGTGAACAGCAGGGCGGCGAGATAGAGGTAGTTGACCGGGTTCACTTGGACGCCTCCTCCGTCTTCGTGCGCTCCAGGCGCTCCTCGGCGCGCCGCTCCAGCGCCTTCAGGTCGCTCAGCGCGTCGGCCGACACGTCACGGATCTGCCCGCGCTCACGCAGCGTCTTGTTGACGGTCAGCTCGGACGGGGTGCCGTCGGGGAGCAGGCCCGCGATGTCCACCGCGTTGTGCCGTGCGTAGACACCGGGAGCAGGCAGCGGTGGCAGGTGCTTGCCCTCCCGTACCCGCTGCTCGGACAGTTCGCGCTGGGTCTTGGCGCGCTCGGTGCGCTCGCGGTGCGTGAGGACCATGGCGCCGACGGCGGCCGTGATGAGCAGCGCGCCGGTGATTTCGAAGGCGAACACGTACTTCGTGAAGATGAGGGCGGCGAGGCCCTCCACATTCCCGTTCGCGTTGGCCTTGGCCAGGCCGTCGAAGTCCTTGATGGACGCGTTGCCGATGCCGGCGAGGAGCAGGATGCCGAAGCCGGCACCGCACACCAGGGCCAGCCAGCGCTGGCCCTTGATGGTCTCCTTCAGGGAGTCCGCCGCGGTGACACCGACGAGCATGACCACGAAGAGGAACAGCATCATGATCGCGCCGGTGTAGACGACGATCTGCACGATGCCCAGGAAGTACGCGCCGTTGGCGAGGTAGAACACCGCCAGGACGATCATGGTCCCGGCGAGACAGAGCGCGCTGTGCACGGCCTTCTTCATGAAGACGGTGCACAGGGCGCCGATCACGGCGACCGTGCCGAGGACCCAGAACTGGAAGGCCTCACCGGTCGAGGTGGAGTAAGCGGCGAGATCCGTCATCGCCCGATCACCTTCTCCGACGTCGGCTCGTCCTCACCGAAGGTCGAGGCCGCTTCCTGGGGCACCTCGCCCTTGGAGAGGGCGACTTGGCGCTGCGTGCCGGGCGCGGCCTCCGTGACGAGTCCCCGGTAGTAGTCCTGTTCGTCGGTGCCGGGATAGATCGAGTGCGGCGTGTCGACCATGCCCTCTTCGAGGCCGGCGAGCAGCTGCTCCTTGGTGTAGATGAGGTTGGCGCGGCTGGAGTCGGCCAGCTCGAACTCGTTCGTCATCGTGAGCGCGCGCGTGGGGCACGCCTCGATGCACAGGCCGCACAGAATGCAGCGGGCGTAGTTGATCTGGTAGACGCGGCCGTAGCGCTCGCCCGGCGAGTAGCGCTCCTCGTCGGTGTTGTCGGCGCCCTCCACATAGATGGCGTCCGCGGGGCAGGCCCAGGCGCACAGCTCACAGCCGACGCACTTCTCCAGGCCGTCCGGGTGGCGGTTGAGCTGGTGCCGGCCGTGGAACCGCGGGGCGGTGGTCTTCTGCTGTTCCGGGTACTGCTCGGTCAGCCGCTTCTTGAACATGGCCTTGAAGGTCACGCCGAAGCCGGCGACGGGGTTCTGGAAACCCGGCTTGGTCTCCTTCGGCTCCTCAGCCATCGGACCCCTCCTTTCCGTCACGAGTTCCGCCATTTGATCCGTCACTCGCAGTATCGGACCCACCACTGACAATCAGCTCCCGCTCACGGCGCGGGCGGCGCCGCGGCACCGGCGGCAGCTCCTGTCCTGGCAGCGGCGGTACGGGGAATCCGCCGGCCATCGGGTCGAAGGCGGCGGGCTCGGCGGGCTCCTCCTGCTCCTTGGCGCCGCGGTCGCGGAAGATGTCCGCGGCGAACGAGAGGAGCAGCAGGACGAGGACGCCGCCGCCGACGTACAGGGCGATGTCCGCGAAGTCGTAGTTCTGGTTCCTCAGGGTCCGCACGGTCGCGACGAGCATCAGCCAGACCACGGAGACCGGGATGAGGACCTTCCAGCCGAGCTTCATCAGCTGGTCGTAGCGGACGCGCGGGAGCGTTCCGCGCAGCCAGATGAAGAAGAACAGCAGCAGCTGCACCTTCACCACGAACCAGGCCATCGGCCACCAGCCGTGGTTGGCGCCCTCCCAGAAGGTGCTGATCGGCCACGGGGCCCGCCAGCCGCCCAGGAAGAGGGTGGTCGACACGGCCGAGACCGTCACCATGTTCACGTACTCGGCGAGCATGAACATCGCGAACTTGATCGACGAGTACTCGGTGTTGAAGCCGCCGACGAGGTCGCCCTCGGACTCCGGCATGTCGAAGGGGGCGCGGTTGGTCTCGCCGACCATCGTGACGATGTAGATCAGGAACGAGACCGGCAGCAGGACGATGTACCAGCGGTCGTGCTGCTGTTCGACAATCGTCGAGGTCGACATGGACCCGGAGTAGAGGAACACCGAGGCGAAGGCGGCGCCCATGGCGATCTCGTACGAGATCATCTGCGCGCAGGACCGCAGACCGCCCAGCAGCGGGTAGGTGGATCCAGAACTCCAGCCCGCCAGCACGATCCCGTAGATGCCCACCGAGGCGACCGCGAGGATGTAGAGCATCGCGATCGGCAGGTCGGTGAGCTGCATGGTGGTGCGGTGGCCGAAGATCGAGATCTCGTTGCCCGCTGGCCCGAAGGGGATCACCGCGATCGCCATGAAGGCCGGGATGGCCGCGACGATCGGTGCGAGGACGTAGACCACCTTGTCCGCGCGCTTGACGATGACGTCTTCCTTGAGCATCAGTTTGATGCCGTCGGCGAGCGACTGGAGCATGCCCCAGGGGCCGTGCCGGTTGGGGCCGATGCGCAACTGCATCCAGGCGACGACCTTGCGCTCCCACACGATGGAGAAGAGCACGGTCACCATCAGGAAGGCGAAGCAGAAGACCGCCTTGATGACGACCAGCCACCAGGGGTCGCGGCCGAACATCGAGAGGTCTTCAGCGGCGAGGTACGGCGTCATGCCTCCACCTCCTTGGGGGCCTCGGCGGCGAGGGTCGCCGGACCGATACGGACGAGTGCGCCGGGCAGCGCCCCGGTGTCGGAGGCGACGCCCCTGCCGGTTGAGTTCAGCGGGAGCCAGACCACGCGGTCGGGCATCTCGGCGATCTGCAGAGGCAGTTCGACCACTCCGCAGGGACCGGTGACGGCGAGCAGGTCGCCGGTCTTGATGCCCACCTCGGCGGCCGTGGCGGCCGACACGCGCGCGCGTGCGGCGTGCCGGGTCCCGGCGAGCGCTTCGTCACCCTCCTGGAGTCGGCCCTGGTCGAGCAGCAGCCGATGCCCGGCCAGTACGGCCTCCCCGGCGGCGGGGCGCGGCAACTGTGCCGCTGTTTCCAGCGGTTCGGTGGCCCGCGGACCGTCCCAGGCGCCGAGCCGGTCCAGCTCCCCGCGCGCGGTACGCAGATCGGGCAGACCCAGGTGGACGTCCATGGCGTCGGCCAGCATCTGCAGGACACGCGCGTCGCTGGGCGCCACGCGGCGGGTCATCTGGTCGGGCTTGAGCGCGGCCTCGAACAAGCGGGCCCGGCCCTCCCAGTTGAGGAAGGTGCCGGCCTTCTCGGCGACCGCCGCGACCGGAAGGACGACGTCGGCGTGTTCGGTGACCTCGCTGGGTCGCAGTTCCAGCGACACCAGGAAGCCCACTTCGGAAAGTGCCGCACGCGCGCGTGCCGGATCGGGAAGATCGGCGACCTCCACGCCCGCGACCACCAGGGCCCGCAGTTCACCGCCGGCGGCGGCCTCCACGATCTGGCCGGTGTCGCGGCCGTAGCGGTGCGGAAGTTCGGAGACGCCCCAGGCGGCCGCGACCTCCTCCCGCGCGCGCGGGTCGGTGGCCGGACGTCCGCCCGGCAGCAGCGACGGCAGCGCGCCCGCCTCGACGGCACCGCGTTCCCCGGCCCGGCGCGGAATCCACACCAGCTGGGCGCCTGTCGCCGACGCGGCCCGCACGGCCGCGGTGAGGCCGCCCTCCACGGCGGCAAGGCGCTCGCCGACGGCGATCACCGCGCCCTCGGTGCGCAGCGCCTCGGCGGCCTTCGCGCCGTCACCCTCCAGACCGACACCGCTCGCGAGGGCGTCCAACCACTCGGTCTCGGTGCCGGGCGCGGCCGGCAGCAGCGTGCCGCCCGCCTTCTCCAGGCCGCGCGTCGCATGCGTGGCCAGCGAGTAGGTCTTCTGACCGTGTCCACGCCACGCCTTGCGCAGCCGCAGGAAGACGCCGGGCGCCTCCTCCTCGGACTCGAAGCCGGCCAGCAGGACGGCGGGCGCCTTCTCCAGGGAGGTGTACGTGACCCCCGTGCCATCGAGGTCGCGTCCGCGTCCGGCGACCCGGGCCGCCAGGAAGTCGGATTCCTCGGCGCTGTGCACGCGCGCGCGGAAGTCGATGTCGTTCGTGTCGAGGGCCACGCGCGCGAACTTGCTGTACGCGTAGGCGTCCTCCACGGTGAGACGGCCGCCGGTCAGGACACCGGTCCTGCTGCGAGCCGCCGACAGCCCCTCAGCGGCGACCGACAGGGCCTCCGGCCAGGAGGCGGGTTCCAGCTCTCCGGACGCACCTCGTACGAGCGGCGTGTCGAGGCGGTCCCTCTGCTGTGCGTATCGGAACCCGAACCGCCCCTTGTCGCACAGCCACTCCTCGTTGACCTCGGGGTCCGGGGCCGCGAGGCGCCGCACGACCTTGCCGCGCCGGTGATCGGTGCGGGTGGCACAGCCGCCGGAGCAGTGTTCGCACACGGAGTGCGAGGAAATGAGGTCGAAGGGCCGCGAGCGGAAGCGATACGCCGCCGACGTCAGGGCGCCCACCGGGCAGATCTGGATCGTGTTTCCGGAGAAGTACGACTCGAAGGGGTCGCCCTCGCCGGTGCCGATCTGCTGGAGCGCGCCCCGCTCGACCATCTCGATCATCGGGTCGCCCGCGATCTGGTTGGAGAAGCGGGTGCAGCGGGCGCACAGCACGCACCGCTCACGGTCGAGCAGCACCTGCGTGGAGATCGGGACGGGCTTCTCGTAGGTCCGCTTCTTGCCCTCGAAACGGGATTCGGTGTTGCCGTGCGACATCGCCTGGTTCTGCAGGGGGCACTCGCCGCCCTTGTCGCAGACCGGGCAGTCCAGCGGGTGGTTGATGAGCAGCAGCTCCATCACACCGTGCTGGGCCTTCTCGGCCACCGGGGAGGTGAGGTGCGTCTTGACGACCATCCCGTCCGTACAGGTGATCGTGCAGGACGCCATGGGCTTGCGCTGGCCCTCGACCTCGACGATGCACTGGCGGCAGGCGCCGACCGGGTCGAGCAGCGGGTGGTCGCAGAACCGGGGGATCTCGATGCCGAGTTGTTCGGCGGCGCGGATGACCAGGGTGCCCTTGGGCACGCTGATCTCGACGCCGTCGATCGTCAGCGAGACGAGATCCGCCGGCGGGACCGCCGCCTCTCCCCCACCGGAGGGAGCGCTCGTGGTTACCGTCATGCGTTCACCTCCGTGTGCTTGTCCGCCCAAGCGGTCGACTTGGCCGGGTCAAAGGGGCAGCCGCGGCCCGTGATGTGCTCCTCGTACTCCTCGCGGAAGTACTTGAGCGAGGAGAAGATCGGCGAGGCGGCGCCGTCGCCGAGGGCGCAGAAGGACTTGCCGTTGATGTTGTCGGCGATGTCGTTCAGCTTGTCGAGGTCGGACATGACGCCCTTGCCGGCCTCGATGTCGCGCAGCAACTGCACGAGCCAGTACGTCCCTTCGCGGCAGGGCGTGCACTTGCCGCAGGACTCGTGGGCGTAGAACTCGGTCCACCGGGTGACCGCCCGGACGACACAGGTCGTCTCGTCGAAGCACTGGAGCGCCTTGGTGCCGAGCATGGAACCCGCGGCCCCCACTCCTTCGTAGTCAAGAGGGACGTCGAGGTGCTCGTCGGTGAACATCGGCGTCGAGGAGCCGCCAGGCGTCCAGAACTTCAGCCGGTGGCCGGGGCGGATCCCGCCGCTCATGTCGAGGAGTTGGCGGAGCGTGATGCCTAGCGGGGCCTCGTACTGGCCGGGGCTGGCGACATGGCCGCTGAGCGAGTAGAGCGTGAAGCCCGGGGACTTCTCACTGCCCATCGACCTGAACCATTCCTTGCCTTTTTGCAGAATGGCGGGAACTGACGCGATCGACTCGACGTTATTTACAACAGTTGGGCACGCATAGAGGCCCGCGACGGCAGGGAAAGGGGGACGAAGCCGCGGTTGACCACGGCGGCCTTCGAGCGAGTCGAGCAGTGCGGTCTCCTCACCACAGATGTACGCGCCCGCGCCCGCGTGCACGGTGAGTTGAAGGTCGAGTCCGCTGCCCAGGATGTTCTCGCCGAGGTAGCCCGCCGCGTAGGCCTCACGCACGGCCTCGTGCAACCGCCGCAGAACAGGGACCACTTCACCGCGCAGATAGATGAAGGCATGCGAAGACCGGATGGCATAACACGCGATCACAATGCCCTCGATGAGGCTATGCGGGTTCGCGAAGAGGAGCGGGATGTCCTTGCAGGTTCCCGGCTCCGATTCGTCGGCGTTGACAACTAGATAGTGAGGTTTGCCATCACCCTGAGGAATGAACTGCCACTTCATTCCGGTGGGGAATCCCGCGCCGCCGCGGCCGCGCAGTCCGGAGTCCTTGACGTACGCGATGAGGTCGTCCGGCGACATGGCGAGCGCCTTGCGCAGCCCCTCGTATCCCTCGTGCCTTCGGTACACGTCCAGCGTCCAGGACTTCTCCTCGTCCCAGAAGGCCGACAGCACGGGTGCGAGCAGCTTCTCGGGGCTGGTTCCTCCCCCAGCCTCCGGCTGCGAGGTGCCCCCATATTGAGTGGACACGGTCATCACTCCCCCTCCTCGGCGACAGGACCCGCCGGGTGGGCCGGGTCGGAGGCCGATGTCTCCTGCGGCGCGTCGTGTGAGCTCAGGTGCTCGGCGGGCGGCTGGTCCTTGGGGGCTTCACCGCCGCGGGGGTGCACCACGCGCGCGGGGGCTGTCTCTCCCCTGGCCAGGCGGAGGCCGATCAGTGAGGCGGGTCCCGCACTGCCGCCGGCCTCCACAGCGCCGTCCCGCTCGTCGGGGAAGCCCGCCAGGATCCGGGCGGTGTCCTTGAACGTGCACAAGGGGGCGCCGCGGGTGGGGTCGACCTGTGCTCCCGCGCGCAGGTCGTCGACGAGGTGCTTCGCGGAGGCCACGGTCTGGTTGTCGAAGAACTCCCAGTTGACCATTACGACCGGCGCGAAGTCGCAGGCCGCGTTGCACTCGATGTGCTCCAGGGTGACCTTGCCGTCGTCGGTGGTCTCGCCGTTGCCGACGCCCAAGTGGTCCTGGAGCGCTTCGAAGATCGCGTCTCCGCCCATGACCGCGCACAGGGTGTTGGTACAGACGCCCACCTGATAGTCGCCGGAGGGCTTGCGGCGGTACATGGAGTAGAAGGTCGCGACCGCGGTCACCTCGGCCGTGGTCAGGCCCAGTAGGTCCGCGCAGAACTGCTGCCCTGTGCGTGTGACATGGCCCTCCTCCGACTGCACGAGGTGCAGCAACGGAAGGAGCGCCGAGCGGGAGTCCGGGTAGCGGGCGATGATCTCGCGCGCGTCCCCTTCGAGCCTGGCTCGAACGTCGTCCGGGTAGTCGGGCGCGGGCAGTTGCGGCATGCCCAGGCTGACGCCCTCGGAGGGGGTGGTGGTCACCGGTCGACGCCTCCCATCACGGGGTCGATGGATGCGACGGCGACGATGACGTCGGCGACCTGGCCGCCCTCGCACATCGCCGCCATGGCCTGCAGGTTGGTGAAGGACGGGTCCCGGAAGTGGACCCGGTAGGGGCGGGTGCCTCCGTCCGAGGCGACGTGCACCCCGAGCTCGCCCTTGGGCGACTCGACCGCCACGTACGCCTGTCCCGGCGGCACGCGGAAGCCCTCGGTCACCAGCTTGAAGTGGTGGATCAGGGCCTCCATGGAAGTGCCCATGATCTTCTTGATGTGGTCGAGGGAGTTGCCGAGACCGTCGGGGCCGAGCGCGAGCTGGGCGGGCCAGGCGACCTTCTTGTCGGCGACCATGACCGGGCCGGGCTGCAGCCGGTCCAGGCACTGTTCGACGATCCGCAGCGACTGACGCATCTCCTCCAGGCGGACCAGGAAGCGCCCGTAGGAGTCACAGGTGTCGGCGGTCGGGACGTCGAAGTCGTATGTCTCGTAGCCGCAGTACGGCTGGGACTTGCGAAGGTCATGCGGCAGGCCCGCCGAGCGGAGAATCGGGCCGGTGGCGCCGAGGGCCATGCAGCCGGCCAGGTCCAGGTAGCCGACGTCCTGCATACGGGCCTTGAAGATGGGGTTCCCGGTGGCGAGCTTGTCGTACTCGGGAAGGTTCTTCGTCATCTTCTTCACGAACTCGCGGATCTGGTCCACCGCCCCCGGGGGCAGGTCCTGGGCGAGTCCGCCGGGGCGGATGTACGCGTGGTTCATCCGAAGGCCGGTGATCAGCTCGTAGATGTCGAGAATGAGTTCACGATCACGGAAGCCGTAGATCATGATCGTGGTGGCGCCCAGCTCCATGCCGCCGGTGGCGATGCACACCAGGTGGGAGGAGAGCCGGTTCAGCTCCATCAGGAGCACGCGGATGATCGTGGCGCGGTCGGGGATCTCGTCCGTGATGCCGAGGAGTTTCTCGACCGCGAGACAGTACGCCGTCTCGTTGAAGAACGGCGTCAGGTAATCCATGCGCGTCACGAACGTGGTGCCCTGTGTCCACGTGCGGAACTCGAGGTTCTTCTCGATGCCGGTGTGCAAATAGCCGATGCCGCAGCGGGCCTCGGTGACGGTCTCGCCGTCGATCTCCAGGATGAGCCGGAGCACGCCGTGTGTGGAGGGGTGCTGCGGACCCATGTTGACGATGATGCGCTCGTCGTCGGACTTCGCGGCGGACTGGGCGATCTCGTCCCAGTCGCCGCCGGTGACCGTATATACGGTGCCCTCGGTCGTCTCGCGGGCCGACGCGGCCGATGCCCCGGAAGAAGGGGTCTGCGTGCTCATGAGTACGACCTCCGCTGGTCCGGAGCCGGGATCTGGGCGCCCTTGTACTCGACGGGGATGCCGCCGAGGGGGTAGTCCTTGCGCTGCGGGAAGCCTTGCCAGTCGTCCGGCATCATGATCCGCGTCAGCGCCGGGTGACCGTCGAAGATCAGCCCGAAGAAGTCGTACGTCTCGCGCTCGTGCCAGTCGTTCGTCGGGTAGACGGAGACGAGCGAGGGGACATGCGGATCGGCGTCGGGGGCGCTGACCTCCAGGCGGATCAGCCGGTTGTGGGTGATCGAGCGCAGGTGGTAGACGGCGTGCAGCTCGCGGCCCTTGTCCTGCGGATAGTGGACGCCGGAGACGCCGGTGCACAGTTCGAAGCGGAGGGCCGGGTCGTCGCGCAGGGTCTGGGCGACGCGGAGCAGGTGCTCGCGTTCGATGTGGAAGGTGATCTCGTCGCGGTCGACCACCGTCTTCTCGATGGCGTTTTCGGGGACGAGTCCCTGTTCCTCCAGGGCGCCCTCCAGCTCGTCGGCGACCTCGTCGAACCAGCCGCCGTAGGGGCGGGTGGCCGGGCCGGGAAGCCGGACCGAGCGGACCAGGCCGCCGTAGCCGGAGGTGTCGCCGCCGTTGTCGGCGCCGAACATGCCGCGTTGGACGCGGATCTCCTCGCCGCCCTCGCCACGCTGGCCGGGGAGGTTCGAGGCACCCAGGTCCTTCTCGGGGTTGACGCCGTTACCCGGCGTGTTCGCCCCGTTGCCGTTCGCGTCGCTCACCGCAGCAGGCCCTTCATCTCGATGGTGGGGAGCGCCTTGAGCGCCGCTTCCTCCGCCTCGCGGGCCGCCTCCTCGGCGTTCACGCCGAGCTTGGAGGTCTGGATCTTCTGGTGGAGCTTGAGGATCGCGTCCATCAGCATCTCGGGCCGCGGCGGACAGCCGGGCAAATAGATGTCGACCGGGACGATATGGTCGACTCCTTGCACGATGGCGTAATTGTTGAACATTCCGCCTGACGAGGCACAAACCCCCATGGAAATCACCCACTTGGGGTCCGGCATCTGGTCATAGACCTGCCGTAGCACCGGCGCCATCTTCTGGCTCACCCGGCCGGCCACGATCATCAAGTCCGCCTGGCGCGGCGATCCGCGGAAGACCTCCATACCGAAGCGCGCCAGGTCGTAGCGCCCGGCGCCGGTCGTCATCATCTCGATGGCACAGCAGGCGAGCCCGAACGTCGCGGGGAAGACGGACGCCTTGCGTACCCAGCCGGCGGCCTGCTCGACGGTGGTCAGCAGGAATCCGCTCGGCAGTTTTTCTTCGAGTCCCATGTCTTAAAGGCCCCTCAGTCCCATTCCAGACCGCCGCGCCGCCATACGTACGCGTACGCGACGAAGACGGTGAGCACGAAGAGCAGCATCTCCACGAGCCCGAAAACACCCAGGGCGTCGAAGGTGACGGCCCAGGGGTAGAGGAAGACGATCTCGATGTCGAAGACGATGAAGAGCATCGCCGTCAGGTAGTACTTAATGGGGAAGCGCCCGCCGCCGGCCGGCGTGGGGGTCGGCTCGATACCGCACTCGTACGCTTCGAGCTTGGCGCGGTTGTACCGCTTCGGACCGATCAGCGTGGCCATGACCACGGAGAAGATCGCAAAGCCTGCCCCGAGGGCTCCCAATACGAGGATCGGCGCATACGCGTTCACGCTCCTCGCTCCTCTCAGTCGGCACTGACTGGTGGCGGTTCGGCGAGCGAGCACCCCGCCCCACCGGCCCCACGAACCCCGCCCGTCCCGGCGAAGATCGCGAACATGTGAAGCAGGTCACAAGCCCAACTGCCTCGCATCTTATGCCCGCCGGTCTGTGATCTGCGACACGGGGTATTACACAAGCTTTGTGATCTCCACCACCTGACGAACGATCATGAAGTCGGATGAGCAGTGATCTTCATACGCGAAGCGTCCGGGCGATCACCAGAGGTGACATTTCCACTCGTCGTCGCAGGTCCGAAGCGACGTCTCCATATCAAGAGACTTCCGCTGCATGCAAATTGGTGCTGGACTCGGAGGCTTGGTAGAGGCCCGCGTTCACTCTTCAGAGGGAGGGGCGGGGACGGGTGTGGACGCGTGCACGCGTTCACGAGCGGGTGAGGTCGGGACTCACGCGCGTGACGCCGCCTCCGTGGTGACCGTTCCGTGACCTGCGCCACATCTTGATGTGGGTCAGATAAGCCGGGCTTGGCCATCAGGTTCAACCAGTGGTAGGCGGCGGGCAATCCGGACGTAATAGAGAAACGCCTTGATCACGGGCTTGATGGGTCGTGTCCGCAATGCCCGTTACGGCGTCAATAAAGGGTGACGCGCGCTGAATTCGGCAGTCGATTGAACAACTGTGGCGCACCACACGTTTCTTGAAGGTATGGAGGAGCCCCTGATACCGCTTGTACCCATGTCCCACACCGCTCACATACGAAGCCACCGGAAGCCCCGCCGCAACGCGTCGTCGCTCGCGATGCGCGCCGGAGTTGCCGGTGGCGTTCTCAGCACCCTGGCAGTGGCCGGTGCGTCCGGTTCGGCGAACGCGGCCGAGCCCGTGACCCAGACCCTCGAACTGCCCACCCTGACGGCCGACCTGGCCACCCAGGTGGCGCAGTCCGCGGACGCCACGCAGCAGGCCGCGGCCAACTACGAGCTGCAGGCGGAGCGAGACGCGGCCGCCGCCAAGGCCGCCAAGCAGGCCAAGGCCGACCTCGCCGAGGCCCAGAAGAAGGCGGAGGCCAAGAAGAAGGCTGAGGCCGCACGCAAGGCCGCCGCCGCCCAGGCCGCCTCGCGCTCCTCGCAGCGCACCACCCTGTCCGCGTCGGCGAGCAGCTCCACGAGCACGCCGAGCACGTCCACGGCCACCGGCTCCGCCGCGGCCGTCCTCGCCTTCGTCAAGGCGCAGCTCGGTGACGCCTACGTCTCCGGCGGCACCGGCCCCAACTCCTGGGACTGCTCGGGCCTCGTCCAAGCCGCCTTCAACCAGGTCGGCGTCAGCCTGCCGCGTGTCTCGCAGAGCCAGTCGACCGCGGGCACCCAGGTCTCGCTGAGCGCCCTGCAGCCGGGCGACATCCTCTACTGGGGCGGTGCGGGCAGCGCGTACCACGTGGCGGTCTATGTCGGTGACGGCATGTTCGTCGGCGCGCAGAACCCGTCCTCGGGCGTCGTCGAGAAGCCTCTCTCCTACGACCCGCCGAGCGGTGCGGTGCGCGTGCTCTGACACGCGATGGTTGTGCCGTGAGGAGCCTGCCGGGGCCGGCGGGCTCCTCACGGGTGCTTCAGCCCAGGTCGAAGGTGTTCGGCAGGCCGAGCCTGTAGCGCAGCTCGTCGACGCGTTTGAGGGGCTCCATCTCCGGCGGCCGGTACAGCTCCCAGATCGCGCAGCGCTCGGCGTCCGAATTGTCCGCGTCCAGCAGCGCGTTCACCGCACGGCGCGCGGACTCGTTGGCGCCTTCCATGGTCGCCAGGTCCACATCCGTGCGGACGTAGTCGCCCGCGAGGAAGAAGTTCGGCACCGCGGTGCGAGCGGATGGCCGGTTGTAGAGCGTTCCCGTGGGGTGGATGAGAAGCGGCTCGCGGTTTTGCGGGTCCGGGCCGCCGAGCCCCGTGACCGCCGGGTCCATGAACCAGCCGAGACGGTCGGCGTCGGTGAGCGTGGTCTTGCCCGAGTCGTTGAGGCCGTCCTTCAGCTGGGCCCAGGTCTCGGCGACGATCTCCTCCTTCGTGCACTCACGGGCCGTCTTGCCGTAGAGGATCCCGGGCTTGTCCCACTCCGAGACGATCGCGGAGAGGCAGTCGTGGGCGCCGCCGTCCCCGTAGTCGGCCGAAAAGTCTCGTACATCCCAGAATTGGGCCTGCCCGATGCCCGTCACCGACCACGGGGAGTCGAGGCAGTTGATGTGGCCGTGCACCACAGGCGTGGGCGTACGCAGATAGAACTGGATGCCCACCATCCAGTCCGTCCGCAGGGCGTCGCACTTGGCGAGCTGGGGGTCCGCGGCGCGTAGGGCCGGGCCCCAGGTGCGGCGCGCGTGCTCGACGGGGAGAGCGGAGACGTAGTGGTCGGCGATGATCGTCCGCGCGTTGCCGCCGTCGGGCGCCGAGACCCGTACACCGGTGACGCGTCCGCCCTCGTAGACGACCTCGCGCACCTGTGCGCCCGTCACGAAGTCGACGCCCAATGAGCGCAAATGGGTCGCCCAGGGGTCGATCCACGCTTCGCTCGTCGGGGCGTTGAGGACGCGGTCGACGTCGGCGTCGCCGTCCATGCCGCGGCCGAGCAGGCCCCACAGCAGCAGAGCTTCGATGATGACGCGGCCGACGGTGCGGGTGGATGCCACCTCGGCGCGAGTGGCGACGAGGTTGCGGGTCTGGCCGATGCCGAGCAGCGTCCGGTACTCCGTGCTCATCTCCTCGGCGCGGATGAAGTCCCACCAGGAGGTCTTCTCCCACTGGTCCTCGCGGCGGGCGTCGCAGCTTGTCAGGTGGACGAGGAGGCGGTCGGCGAAGTACCCGGCCTCGTGGGCGGGCAGCCGGGTGCCCAGATCCAGGACGGACAGGAGCTGGTCGCGGATCCAGGACGGGGTGATGTCGCCGGGCGCCGGCGGGGTCGTCGCCCGCCGCAGGGGGAAGTGCAGATCGGGCCGGCCGCCGGCGCGGGCGAAGAGCGCCTCGGTGCCGCCGCGGAGGTTGCCGTGAACGCCGTTCGCATTGCCGGGGAAGGGAATCCGACGCATCGTGTCCGGGAGGTTTCGGTAGAAACCGGGGAAGAACCGGAAACCGTGTTCGCCGGGGAGGGGCTTGCGGCCACCGCTTGCCGTCCCGGGTACGTCCATGGAGCGAGCCTTGCCGCCGAGGACGTCGTAGTACTCGTAGACGGTCACCGCGTAGCCCCGCTCGGCGAGTTCGTGGGCGGCGCTCAGGCCGGAGACGCCGCCGCCGAGGACGGCGACGTGCCTGCCGGAAGCGGCACTCGCGCTCCCGGGCCATAACGCGACGGCGCCGAGAGCGCCTCCGGCACCGGCGAGGAAGCGTCTGCGTGAGCGTCCGCTGTGCTCCTGGGACTGTTCCGTGTGTTCTGTTGTCATGAGTACGGGAGGGTAGGGAGTGGCGCCGCAGGCCGGAAGGCCGCCGTCCGGCCACCCACAGGATCCTCACGCGAGCCGGAGATACAGCCATGCCTCGTGTGTGCGTACCGGGAAGGCCTCTCGGCTCACGGCGAGCTACGCCTTCGGGGCCACCTTCGTCAGGCCGTTGATGATGCGGTCCATGGCGTCGCCGCCTGTCGGGTCCGTCAGGTTGGCGAGCATCTTCAGCGTGAACTTCATCAGCAGAGGGTGGGTCAGGCCGCGCTGGGTGGCGATCTTCATGACCTTCGGGTTGCCGATGAGCTTCACGAAGGCGCGGCCGAGGGTGTAGTAGCCGCCGTAGGTGTCCTTGAGGACGCGCGGGTAGCGCTGGAGGGCCAGTTCGCGCTGGCCGGGGGTGGCGCGCGCGTGGGCCTGGACGATGACGTCGGCGGCGATCTGGCCGGACTCCATGGCGTAGGCGATGCCCTCGCCGTTGAAGGGGTTGACCAGACCGCCGGCGTCGCCGACCAGCAACAGCCCCTTCGTGTAGTGGGGTTGCCGGTTGAACGCCATGGGGAGGGCGGCGCCGCGGATGGGCCCCGTCATGTTCTCCGGCGTGTAGCCCCAGTCCTCCGGCATCGAGGCGCACCACGCCTTCAAGACCTCGCGCCAGTCCAGTTCCTTGAAGGAGCCGGAGGTGTTGAGCACGCCGAGGCCCACGTTCGACGTCCCGTCGCCCATACCGAAGATCCAGCCATAGCCGGGCAGGAGACGGTCCTCGGGGCCCCGCCGGTCCCACAGCTCGAGCCAGGACTCCAGGTAGTCGTCCTCGTGGCGCGGCGAGGTGAAGTACGTGCGGACCGCGACACCCATCGGGCGGTCCTCGCGGCGGTGCAGGCCCATCGCCAGGGAGAGCCGGGTTGAGTTGCCGTCGGCGGCCACGACCAGCGGGGCGTGAAAGGTGACCTCGCGCTTCTCACCGGTGTCGCCGAGCTTGGCGTGGACGCCGGTGATGCGGCCCGTGCGGTCGTCGATGATGGGCGCACCGACGTTGCAGCGCTCGTACAGCCGCGCGCCCGCCTTCTGCGCCTGCCGCGCCAGCTGCTCGTCGAAATCGTCCCGCTTTCGTACGAGGCCGTAGTCGGGGTAGGAGGCGAGATCCGGCCAGTCCAGCTGGAGTCGGGAGCCGCCGCCGATGATGCGCAGGCCCTTGTTCCGGAGCCAGCCGGCCTCTTCCGAGATGTCGATGCCCATCGACACGAGCTGCTTGGTGGCGCGCGGGGTCAGCCCGTCACCGCACACCTTCTCGCGGGGGAACGCGGTCTTCTCCAGCAGCAGGACGTCCAGCCCCGCCTTCGCCAGGTAGTACGCGGTGGTGGAACCGGCTGGCCCGGCCCCGACGACGATGACATCGGCGGTGTTTTCGGAGAGGGGCTGGGACTCGGTCACGGCGGGTTCTCCCCAAGATGCGAAATCAACGTGCCGACGGGCACTGGACATGGGCAGTCTATGCAGCGGTACTGATCACCTGGCTGAAGGGCTGCCCCCCGTGAACCGAGCTCTCCCCGATGTACGGCTCCGTGTCCCCACCGACGAGGACGCCTTCGCCTGGCACCGGATCTTCGACGACCCGGAGGTCATGGAGTTCCACGGCGGCCGGGCGGCCGAGCTGTCCGTGTACGAGGAGCTCACCGCGCGGCAGCGGCGGCACGACGCGGAGCACGGGTTCTGTCTGTGGACGATGGTCGACTCGGCCGGCGAGGTGCTGGGCTTCACCGGGGCGCAGCCGTGGCCGCACGGCTGGGGGCCGACGGGCGAGATCGAGATCGGCTGGCGGCTGGGGCGGGCGCACTGGGGCAAGGGGTATGTCACGGCGGCGGCGCGCACCACCCTGGAGCGGGTACGCACGGCGGGGGTCTCCAACATCGTCGCCATGGTCAACGCGCGCAACGAGCGTTCCATCGCGGTGACGAGACGGATCGGCATGGAGCTCGCCGAGCGCTTCACCCTGCCGACGTCGGGGCAGGAGGGGCACCGCTACCGGCTGGCCCTCTGACAGTGCCCGGCACGTCTCCTACGGCTTCCGGAAGGGCATGGGCGAGGCTTACCCTTCCGGTACCGCTGGGGGTGACGTCTGTGCGCATAACACCCGGGACACCCGAAGTGCGCGTACCGCGGCTCGTGGGCCTGATGGCCGTGGACGCGCGGGAGACGGCCGAGGCGCGAGGTGTGCTGCTCGCCGCGCCCGACCGGCCCGAATTCCATCTGACGGTCGTCGACTACGTCGTACGCCAATATCCCCCGCCCGGCGCCGAGGTGCCGCGCGGCGCCGTCGTCACCGTGTGGTTCGAGCTCGGTGACGCCGAGGGCGGTGCGGGGGTGCGTGAGCCGCGGCTGCCACGGCCGCCGTCGGGCGGGATGCGCCGTGAACTCGACGAGCCTGGCGATCCGTTCGAGGTTCTCAGGTGAGTTCCCGAGGCTTCCTCCGGTTGCTGAGGCAGCCTCGGATGACCGCGTTCAGCCCTGCTTGAAGCCCCGGTGCAGGGCCACGACGCCGCCCGTCAGGTTCCGCCAGGCCACCTTCGACCAGTCCGCCTTGCGCAACTTCTCGGCGAGTTCGGGCTGGTTCGGCCAGGCGCGGATGGACTCGGCGAGATAGACGTACGCCTCGGGGTTGGAGGAGACCGCGCGGGCGACCGGCGGCAGCGCGCGCATCAGATACTCGGTGTACACGGTACGAAACGGCGCCCAGGTGGGGTGCGAGAACTCGCAGATCACGACCCGCCCGCCCGGCTTGGTCACCCGGTACAGCTCGTTCAGCGCGGCATCGGTGTCCTGCACGTTGCGCAGCCCGAAGGAGATCGTGACCGCGTCGAAGGTGTCGTCCTTGAAGGGCAGCCTGGTCGCGTCGCCCGCGGTCAGCGGCAGCCAGGGGTGGTTCCTCTTGCCGACCCGGAGCATGCCGAGGGAGAAGTCGCAGGGCACGACGTACGCGCCCGTGCGGGCGAACGGGAGGGAGGACGTTGCCGTCCCCGCCGCCAGGTCCAGGATCTTCTGCGCCGGCCGCGCGTCGACCGCCTTCGCGACCTCCTTGCGCCACCGCCGGTCCTGGCCGAGGGACAGCACGTCATTCGTCAGGTCGTACCGTTCCGCCACGTTGTCGAACATCGAGGCGACTTCGTGCGGCTGCTTGTCCAGAGATGCGCGGGTCACGAATCCATTGTGGCAGTACGAGCCGGGCGACTCTCCAGCACCCGGCCGCAGATTCGGGCACTAGCGAGGGCACTCATGCAGAGCCCTCCCTTCAGGCAATTCTTTGTGCTGGTCAGAGCCAGTTTGCTGCGTACGCAGAAAAGCGCCGGACCCGTGTCAGACGGGTGTGGCGCAGGTCGTACGCACGCTTTCCTGTCGGGGACTCGCACTCATGCGGGGCGAGAACTGCTTGACGGGCGCTCCGCCACGCTCGGCGGATGACGCGGCTCGCGAGCATCTCCCCCTTCTCGCCCTTGAACAGGACGTCGCCCGGCTTGAGGTTCTCCGCCTCGATGTGCTCACGGAGGATCCGCGTCAGCGAAGGGTGCCCCGGCGCACGCCAGGACTTCATCGAGTTTGCCCGGGTCCTCCCGAGCGGCCATAGACAGAGTGTTGCGTTCCACCCACTTCAGGATGGTCACCACCTCGGGTGGGGCTTCCTCCCTCCGCCTCGTGTTGAACGCGAACTCCCGCAGAGCGGTGCGCACGTCGACCGGCCTGAAGCCGGTGGGTGGTGTGCGCAGCAACGCGACGGTCGCCATCGTCAGCGCCTTCGCGGTGTTCTTACGGCTGTTGCCCGCAGTCTGCCGCCATTGCGCATCAGCGAACTGGACAGCGAAGTCGTACCAGTTCACCGCGCTCGCTCCGGACTGATGGGAGACCGGGCGCCCCGTGGTGAGGCTGAACGCCTCGCCTCCTGGTCGTCTGGTTCGAAGCCCACCACCGGCGGCGAAGAGTTCCACGGTGGTCCCCTGCTCAGGCGGGTGGCCACGTGTATGCCCAGGGCCTGCTCCACTGCATCGACGACAAGTCCGTGATGCCGTTCATCGGCGAGTCCGTCTTCGTCGTCGGCGAGTACGTGCGTACCAAGCTGATGCCTGTCACGCGGCCGGGAGAGACGATGCCGAAGACGGTGAACGCGGCCCCCGACCTGTGCCGGCCCCGGAAGAAGTCACCGTGACCGGTTGAGCCTCAGACCCCCCGGATGGCGCCCCCGATGAGCGCTGCGGGGAGATGTCAGATTAGCCTCCGAAATGAGCGCAAAATGGATCTTTTAATGGTGCGCTCCACTCGACCCAAGGAGGAGAAATGCGCAAGCTTCACAAGGCCGCTGTTGCGGCCGCCATCATCGCCAGCATCGGCTTCATAGGCACCGGCACCGCCACCGCCCAAGGCGCGGAAAGCATGCGTGGCGGCGGGTGCAAGTCCCACGACCTGAACCTCGACCTCCTCGGCAACGTCGGGCTCCTCAACGGCGTGATCGGGGTGAACGACGAGGGCAGCCCAGGCGCGCAGTTCACCCACGTCGGTTCCGATATGGGCTGCGATCACGACGGTCGGTAGCAGCGTCACGTAGCTCACCGAATTGGGTCTCGGCGCCCGGGCCATGGGCCCGGCGCCCGCCTGGCCATCAGTGGCCGCTTGTGTCATGTCATGTCAAAAGTGGATGTCAAAAGTGGATGTCAAAGGCCCCGGACCGTGACCGATCCGGGGCCTTTGCGCTGGTGCCCCCAGGGGCACGCAGACAGGGAACTTGCAGGTCAGGTCACCAACCCGTCGTGATCGTCCGCGTCTCTCTCCCGCGCCCGGCCCGTATGCCGGTCTCGCACACCCGGTCAGGGGAGCAGTTTCGGCTTCTTCTTGGCGGCCACGTCCTCGACCCAGCCGAACAGCGGGATCGCGATCCAGATCAGCACCCAGCCGATGCCGAACATGAACCACTGGCTCTCCAGCGGCAGCCACTTCTCGAAGGCGGGGACCTTCCAGAACTGGTCGATCAGCGGGACCGCGAGCACCAGCGCGATCTCGTGCCAGAGATAGATCGTCACCGCCCGCCCGTTGAAGATCGTCACGGTCCGGTCGAGCCGCTTGAAGCGGGCGAGCCAGGCGAAGTCGACGTCGTAGTACGCCTTGAAGTACATCAGCAGCGTGACGAAGCCGGCCGACCAGAAGGCCTGCGCGAGGGGGATCTCGTCCAGGTCGTAGGTGCCGAAGTCCGCCTGGTGAGCGAAGGCGTACCAGCCGCCGTAGACGAGCGCGGCCAGCGACACCAGGACCGCCGGGGCCGGCTTCAGCCGCTGGAGCACGCCCTCGCGGTGCGCGAAGCCGACGAGCCAGCAGAAGAGGTAGGTGGCGAGGTCGGTGAGGGCGCTGCCGAAGCGGTCGTGCGGCGGCTGCCAGCCGTACTGGAAGACGACGATCGGGACGAGGGACAGGAGCAGGACCGGAATCGGGGCCTTGCGGAAGATCTTCAGAAGCAGCGGGGAGAGCAGCACGAACCAGAGGTACGTCCGCAGGTACCAGAGGATTTCCCAGGCCTGGACGCCCCATTGGTTGCCCGGCGGGTCACCGACCGGCACGATCCAGAAGACGATCTGCCAGCCCGGCATCCAGTCGTGGATCAGCATCGCCACCACGACGAAGAAGCCCCAGAACCAGAACGGGGGCAGCAGCCTGCGCATGCGGCTCTTGACGACCTTGAACGCGGGGCGCTCCAGGGACTTGGCCATCAGGGTGCCGGCGAGCGCGAACATCACGCCCATGGAGGGGAAGAGCATGCCGGCCCAGGCCCAGCCGAAGGTGTGGTACGTGACTACGCGGACCAGGGCCACCGCGCGCAGGGCGTCGAAGTACCGGTCTCGGCCTCCCTCATTCGCCTTCGGCGCTGGGTCGGCGGGGGAGGCCTCCTTGCCCCCGGGGTCGGGGCTGGACTCCGCTTCCACGGCGCCCGGCGCTGTCGGCTGTGCCCACCCTTCCCCACTCTCGGCTTCGCTCGAGCTGGGGAACCCCGATCGCCCTGCGGAACGATGGCCCACAGCGGTAGCGGCCTCCGGCGGGGACGCCGTCTCCGCCGCGTACCCCTCGCCGTACTCGGGATACGGCTGGGCGTACTGCTGCGGGTACGCCTGGCCGTACTCGGTGTACTGCTGAGGTTGCTGGCCGTACCCGTACGGATCGGGCTGCTGCCCGTACCCGTAGCCCTGTTGTTCCGAGCCCCAGCTCATCTAGCTCACTCCTGCCGGGGTTCCGACCTCGCCCGTCCGCTTGAGCTTCTGCCAGCGGAGGCGGCCGCCGGTCAGGGCTGTGACGCAGGAGTGGATCAGAACCAGGTACATCATCTGGCGGTACGCGAGTTGCTGCAGCGGCAGCATCGCGAGGTAGCGGTACTTCTCCCGGTCGAGTCGGAACGCGTAGGCCGCGCAGATGAGTTGGACGGCGAGGACGGCCAGCCACGCGAGCAGCGCCGCCTGGAAGTCCACGAAGATCATCGAGTAGATGGTGAACACGTCGATGAGCGGCGCGAAGACCGGCGTGATGATCTGGAAGAGCACGACCAAGGGCATGCCCACCCGGCCGAAGCGGCCCGAAGGCCCCTTGTCCGTCAGGGACTTGCGGTGCTTCCACAGCGCCTGCATGGTGCCGTAGGACCAGCGGTAGCGCTGCGACCACAGCTGCTTCAGGGAGCCCGGAGCCTCCGTCCAGGCCTTGGCGTGCTCCTGGTAGACGACCCGTCGGCCCGCGCGGTGCATGGCGATGGTGATGTCGGTGTCCTCGGCGAGCGTGTCCTCGCTCATGCCGCCGACCTCGAGCACCGCGTCGCGGCGGAAGGCGCCGATCGCGCCCGGGATGGTTGGCATGCAGCGCAGCAGGTCGTACATGCGGCGGTCGAGGTTGAAGCCCATGACGTACTCGATGTGCTGCCAGGCGCCGATCATGGTGTTGCGGTTGCCGACCTTGGCGTTGCCCGCGACCGCGCCGATCTCCGGCTCGGCGAAGGGCTGCACGAGCTGGTGCACGGCGTCCGGCTCGAAGACGGTGTCTCCGTCCATCATCACGACGATGTCGTAACTCGCATTGCGGACACCGTTGTTGAGCGCGGCCGGCTTGCCCGCGTTCTCCTGCCGGATGACACGGACGTTCGGCATGCCGAGCGACTCGGCGATCTCGGACGTGTTGTCCTCGGACCCGTCGTCGACCACGATGATCTCGATCGGGTGAGTGCTCTTCGCGAGCGACCTGAGGGTGTTGGCGATGCACTCCTTCTCGTTGTACGCGGGCACGATCACGGTCACCGGCCGGGTGACCGTCGGCCCCCAGCTGAACTTCCCGCCCCTGCCGCGTTTTCTGTTGCGCTTTCGGTAATGGTGGCGGGCGAGGATCAGCATCATCCCGAAGCGGCCCATGACGGCGACGCCGACGACGACAAGGAACCAGGACAGGGCCGGGACGACCCATTCGGCGACGGCGACCGCCCAGATGAGGGCCTTGCCCTCATAGAGGGTCGCGCCGGTGGCCTTGCTGTGGGCCGCCTGCTCGACGGTCGTCGAGGAGACGGCGGTACCGGTGGGCTGTCGGCCGTTCGCCTGGCCGCCGAGCCGTCCGGTGCCCGCGCCAGCCGCCTGACGAGCGTTGCCCGGGGCGTTCTGCCGGGCGAGCTTGGCCTCCGCGCCGCTCACGGTCGTGAACGTGTAGCCCTTGGCCTTCATCTTCTTGATGTACGTGTTCAGCGCCTTGACCGTCTGCGCACGGTCGCCGCCCGCGTCGTGCATGAGGACTACGGCGCCCTTGTTCTTCTTCGGCGTGGCCCACTGGACGATCTTCGAGACGCCCGGCCTCTTCCAGTCGTCGCTGTCGGTGTCGACGAAGACGCTGGTGTAGCCGAGGTTGCCGATCTTCTGGTAGACGGGCCAGCTGTAGTTGTCGACGGCGTTGATCTCCGACGAGTACGGCGCCCGGAAGAGCGTGGTCTGGATCCCCGCCGCACCCGCGAGGGCCAACTGGGTCTGCTGCAGCTCACGCTGGAGCCGCGCCGTGCTCTGGTAGGAGAGGTCGACGTGCGTGAAGGTGTGGATGCCGACCTCGTTGCCCTGGTCGACGAGGTCCTTCACCACACCGGGGTAGCGGGAGACCATCGAGCCGACCATGAAGAACGTGGCTTCCACGTCGTTGTCCTCGAGGACCTTGAGGATCTGCGGGGTCCAGGTCGGGGTCGGACCGTCGTCGAAGGTGAGCACGATGGTCTTCTTCGGTACGGACTCGGTCTTCGCCGTGCCGTTGTCGAAGGTCAGCAGCGGACCGCCGTCGAGGATCTTCTGCGGCACCTTGTCGTAGGCGGCCCCGTCGCGCACCCGCGCGTCGTTGCCGATCTCGGAGCGCAGATAGCCGTCGAGGAGCATCACGCTGCACAGCCCCAGCAGGAGCAGCAGGGCGAGGATGACGCGCGGTTTCTGCAGCGCCACGGCCTTGCCTGCGGCCCGCTCGATCTTGGAGGGGGCGCGCCGCCGGCCGCGCGAGGGCGTCGTAGTCATAAGGGTGACCGCGTCTTCGTCAGTTGACGCCGGTGGAGGCGAACGCCCCGGCAGTCGTGGTCGCAGCGGACGAGGGCGCGGATCCGGTGGGCACGCCCGAGGGCGGAGTGCCCGTGGGGGCGATGCCGCCCTGCGGCCGCAGGTTGCCGCCGCCGGGAGCGGAGCCGGCCCGGCCGCCGTTGAAGGGGAAGAGCGAGGACGGCGTCAGCGAGGTGCCCCAGCCCATGAAGGCCATGCCGAGCACGACCGCGTAGCCGAGGCAGACGACGCCGACGAGCGTGCCGATTCTGCGCAGCAGGCGGGCGCGGCGCCCAGAGTTGTCAACGAACACGGGACCCTCGACGGACCCGTTGCCGCGTTTGCGGCGGCGGCCGCGTCCGGCGGCGCGGTTTTCGATGGCGGACTCGGTTTGCATTCCCCGAACATTAGGACGCCTTTATGTGCCAAAAACTCTGCTTCCCATGTGAGGCGCCCATGAGAGAGGTCCCAACCTGTATTTTCTCTATGAGAATCCTTGAATACCGGCGCAGCTCAAACCCGGTGCGAATGACGGATATGTCTGATTTCCAGGCCCGGATCACCCCTTTTATCCCCCTCTCCTATGCGCTTTCCATGCACGATCTTCATTCGGGATTCCCGGCCGGATGTGACACATTTCCAGTGCGGAAACAGGGGTTTGTTTCCATCCTGAGACAGAAATCACGAGAGCGGGTGCATGCGCAATGAGGAGTTTCCTGAAGCCGGCCGCCGGGCTCGTCTGCCTGGTGGCCCTGGCCTGTGCGGGGTGCTCCTCGGGCGATCACGACGCGTCGGACGCGGCGTCCGCGCAGGCCCGGCGGACGAACGCGGCGCCGTCGCCGAGCGAGAGCGCGGCCGAGAGCGAGACCGGGACGACGGCCACCTCGTACGCCCCCTACGTGAGCGCCACCACCGCCGCCGACACGGACGCCACCGGGTCGCCGACGACGTACAACCTCGCCTTCGTCATCTCCGACGGCAGCGACTGCACGCCGAAGTGGAACGGGACGTACGCCATCGGCGATTCGGCCGTGAAGTCCCGGATATCGGCGCTCAAGGAGTCCGGCGCGGGTGTGCGCGTCTCCTTCGGCGGCGCCTCCGGCAAGGAACTCGCCTCGACCTGCGACAGTGCGAGCGAACTCGCGGCGGCCTACGGCGCGGCGCTCGACGCCGCCGGTTCGACGCAGGCGGACTTCGACATCGAGGGCGACGAACTGACCGACTCCGACTCGGTCACGTTGCGCTCGAAGGCGATCGCCCTGCTCCAGAAGGAGCGCACCGATCTGAAGGTCTCCTTCACGCTGCCCGTGATGCCGTCCGGCCTCGACGACGACAGCCTGGCGCTGCTCGAGTCCGCCAACGACCACTCCGTGAAGGTCTCCACCGTTAACATCATGACGATGAACTACGGCAGTTCGTACGCCGGGGACATGGGCGACTACGCGATCACGTCCGCCAAGGCGGCCCACGACCAGCTCGAGGACGTCTTCGGGCTGTCCAGCGCGGGCGCCTGGCAGGGCCTCGCGCTCACCTCGATGATCGGCGTCAACGACGTCGACAACGAGACGTTCACCCTCTCCGACGCCGCCCAGCTCCGCACCTTCGCCGAGGAGAAGAAGGTGGCGTGGGTGTCGCTGTGGTCGACGTTCCGCGACCAGCAGTGTGCGGACGGCTCCGCGTCGGGCGACGCGGCCACCAACTGCAGTGGAGTGACGCAGAGTTCGGGGGCGTTCGCTCAGGCGCTGGCGGGCTGAGCTAGCGCCTGCGGTGCACCAGGCGGCCGGCGCAGACCGTGGCGATGCAGGCGCCGCTCTCGTCCAGGACCGCGAGGTCGGCTCGGCCCATGACGGTGATCGCCGTGGGCCGGGCGCGCGGCAGGACGACGACGTCGTTCCGCTCGGCGGCGGCCCGGAGTTCGGGCGTGTCGGCGTACTGCTCGAGGACCGCGACCGCCCCCCGCTTCAACAGCGCGTGAATCCGTTCACGCGGTGTCGGCGCGTCGGGGAGCGGCCCCTCGTGGAGGAGGGCGGGCCCGAGGACACCGGGCCAGCGGCGCACCCGGGCCCCCGGGAACCGCTGTTGGACCTCGGCCAGCGTTCCCGCGGCGGCGACCCGGACGCCCTCCACCGCGACGGCGCCGTCCTTGACCGGCGCGGAGTCGTCCCAGCCGTACCGCAGCTCGTCGGCGGCGTGAATCGTCAGCACGGCGCCGCTAGTTGGAGGCGAGCAGCTTCAGCTCGGGATGGGCGGTCCCACCCTCGATCGCGGTCGACGAGATGTGGGACATGACCCGCTCGTCGACGGGGTCGTTCGCCGGGTCGTCGTGCACCACGATGTGCTCGTAGGTGGTGGTCCGCTGGGCGGGTACGCGACCGGCCTTGCGGATCAGGTCGATGATCTCCATGCGGTTGGAACGGTGCCTGGCGCCCGCCGAGGAGACCACGTTCTCCTCCAGCATGATCGACCCGAGGTCGTCCGCCCCGTAGTGCAGGGAGAGCTGGCCGACCTCCTTGCCGGTGGTGAGCCAGGAGCCCTGGATGTGGGCGATGTTGTCCATGAACAGCCGGGCGATGGCGATCATCCGCAGGTACTCGAAGAGCGTGGCCTGCGTGCGGCCCTTGAGGTGGTTGTTCTCGGGCTGGTAGGTGTACGGGATGAAGGCGCGGAAGCCACCCGTCCGGTCCTGTACGTCACGGATCATCCGCAGGTGCTCGATGCGCTCGGCGTTGGTCTCGCCGGTGCCCATGAGCATGGTGGACGTCGACTCGACGCCCAGCCGGTGCGCGGTCTCCATGATCTCCAGCCAGCGCTCGCCGCTCTCCTTCAGCGGGGCGATCGCCTTGCGCGGCCGCTCGGGGAGGAGTTCGGCACCGGCGCCGGCGAAGGAGTCGAGGCCGGCCGCGTGGATCCGCTGGATGGCCTCCTCCACACTCACCTTGGAGATACGGGCCATGTGCTCGACCTCGGACGCGCCGAGGGAGTGAATGACCAGCTGGGGGAAGGCTTCCTTGATCGCGGCGAAGTGCTTCTCGTAGTACTCGACGCCGTAGTCCGGGTGGTGGCCGCCCTGGAACATGATCTGCGTACCGCCGAGTTCGACGGTCTCCGCGCACCGGCGCAGGATGTCGTCGAGGTCGCGCGTCCAGCCCTTCTCGGTGTCCTTCGGGGCCGCGTAGAAGGCGCAGAACTTGCACGCCGTGACGCACACGTTCGTGTAGTTGATGTTGCGCTCGATGATGTACGTGGCGATGTGCTCGGTACCGGCGTACCGCCGCTTGCGTACGGCGTCGGCGGCGGCGCCCAGCGCGTGCAGCGGGGCTTCGCGGTAGAGGTCGAGCGCCTCTTCGGGGGTGATCCGCCCACCGGCGGCGGCGCGGTCGAGGACGGACTGAAGGTCGGCCTTCTCGGTCACCGGGTCCCTTTCGGCAGGGTGTGGACGGACCGATCCAGCCTACGCCAGCCACTTCGGTCCCCGGGCGTCAGGCTTCGGTGCGGTGCGGGTGGGGCGCGTGCGGCCTCCGGCTTCGGTGTGATGGCGGTGGCCGTGCGACGTCGGGCTTCGGTGCGGTGCCGGTGGCGCGTGTGCGGCCTCCGGCTTCGGTGTGGTGCCGGGGGCGGTGGCGCGCGTGCGACGTCGGGCTTTGGTGCGGTGCGGGTCGCGTGTCCGGCCTCCGGCTTCGACGCGGCGCGGTGCGGTGCGGTGCTGTGGCGCGCGTATGGCCTCAGGCCGCGTACGCCCCCATCAGGAGTCCGACGTACGCTCCCGCGATCAGGAACGGCCCGAAGGGGATCGACGTCTTCCGGCCCGCGCGCCGCACGACGACGAGCGCCGTCCCGTACAGGCCGCCGAACAGGAACCCGGCGAAGGTCCCCAGGAACACCACGCTCCACCCGTACCAGCCGAGCACGGCCCCGAGTCCCAGCGCGAGTTTCACGTCGCCGAACCCCATGCCGTTCGGGTTGATGAGGAAGAGCAGGAAGTACGCGCCCCCGAGTGCGAGCGCCCCAAGCAGCGCCGTCAGCCAGTCCCCCGCATGTTCGGGCACGGCCGCGACCGCCCCGAGCAGCGCGAGCGCGGCCCCCGCGAGCGGCAGCGTCAGTACATCGGGCAGCCGCTGCACCGAGAAGTCCACGACGGCGAGCAGCACGCCGAGCGGCGCGAGCACCAACCAGACCGCGAGCTCGGGCCGTGTCCCGGTGGCGAGGGCGATCCCGGCACAGACGAGGGCGGTGGCGGGGGAGACAAGGAGGGTGGAGCGGCCGTACCAGGCCGATACGCGGCGCGTGACCAGACGGCCCGCCTCACCGGGCACGGCCCCCGCCGCGACCGCCTCACCGCGCACGGCCCCCGCCGTGACCGACTCACCGCGCACGGCCCCCGCCGTGGCCGCCTCACCGGGCACAGCTCCCGCCGAGTCACCGGACACGACTACGCCCATGACACCGGCCGCAGGCTCCCCCACATCACCGGACAGCCCACGCTCCACACCGCCGGGCATGGCTCCCCCCGAGCCACCGCCCGCAACCCCACTCACGACACCAGCCGCAGGCTCCCCCACCTCACCGGACAGCCCGCGCCCGACACCGCCGGGCACGGCTCCCCCCGAGCCACCGCCCGCAACCTCACTCACGACACCGGCCGCAGGCTCCCCCACGTCACCGGCAAGGTCGAGAACCGGCACGTCGCCCCCGCCGCCGAGCGCCACGCTTCCCCCGTCGCCGAGCGCCACGCTCCCCCCGTCCCCGGACGCCACGCTCCCCCCGTCCCCGGGCGCCGCCGACGACGTACGAGAAAGAGAGCCGGAAGCCCCGCACGCCCCGCAGCGGGCCAGACCGAGCCAGCCGCGCGCGATGCCGCTGATCGCATGCCCGTCAGGGCAGTGGTCGCGCCACGGCTGGTCCGGATCGACGGAGAAGCGGTACGCCGCCCGGGGTACCAGCAGCCCCGCCGCGGCGCCCCAGAGGGCGGCGGCGGCCGGCCAGAGGTCGAGATCCACGCGCTCCCCCGAGAGAGTCCGTTACCGATGCGTACTGCTGTGCGCCTGCCCAGCCTGCGGCGCCGGGGGCTGGACGGCAAGGTCCGGCCCCGGCGCCCCGTCAGCCGGCGGCGGCCACACCACTGCGCCAGGTGGGCAGCAGCTCGTCCAGCAGCGCCTCCGTCCGCGGCGGCAGTCCGCGCGCCCCGCTGCGGGCGACCAGATCCGCCGCGAGCCGCTTCAGACGGTCTCCGTCACCGGTGGCGTGCGTCGCGCGCAGCAGCTCGTTCCACAGCCGCTCGTCCTCCGGAGCGGAACCCAACGCGGCGTTCAGCGCCTCGATGGCCTTCTCCGCCCGGTCCTTCTCCAGATGGAACGCGGACAGCGCGAGCCCGATGTCCGCGACCAGCAGCGGGAGTTGGGCGTCGATGATCTCGTGGGTGAGCCAGCCGTAACGCCCCGACGGACGGTCGGCGAGCAGCGGACCGCGTACGAGCACGAGCGCGTCCGTGAGCAACCGTCCCCGCACCACACGGCTGTTGACGCCCTTGCCCTGCGTCGCCTCGTGGTACAGCGACCGCAGCACGTCCAGGTCGGACACGACCGACTTGGCGAGCGTGAGCCGCCCGCTCGCGTCAGTGCCGAGACGGCCCGTGCCGTCGGGGTCGTTGCCAAGCCAGCCGCGCAGCCGCTCGACCAGCGCGTCCCGCACGTCGTCCGTGACACCGCGCGGCCACAGCGCGGAGGACAGCACCCGCGGGTGCACGCCTTCGCGGTGCAGGAGCAGCAGCGCGAGCGCCTCGTGCATCAGCGGACTGCGCTCGCCGTCGGGCGTCTCCAGGCCGATGATCTCGTACGGGCCCACCAGCCGCGCGTACACGGCCGGCCGTCCCTGCTCGCTGATGTCGACAAGGAACGGCGGTGCGGAGGAATTGGTGCTCTCGCGCTCAGGATCCGCCTCGACGAACAGCTCGACGACCGCCCGCTGCTGCGCCACCGGCAGCAGCTGCGCGTCGAGTTCGAGCCCGAGCAGCGGCGCGAGCAGCTTGCCCTGGCTGGTGATCTCCATCTCCCAGGCGGCGCCCGGCAGATCGCCGCTCTCGGTGCCGACGAGGTAGCCGATGCCCAAACGGCTCGCGTCGGCGGCGAGTTCGGCGAGCTTGACGGCATCCTCGGCGGACGGCTCGGCGGCGAGCAGCACGAGGTGCGGGGCCCAACGGGTGTGCTGGGCGGGCCCGGTGCGTCCGGTGAGAACGGAGTCGTGCCCGGCGGCCCCGAGCGCTCCGCGCCGCTGCCGCGTCTCCGCCTCCATGGTCTCCACCAGCGCCTCGACGTCGTCGAGGTGGCGCAGCCGGTTGGGCGCGAGCGGCGTCAGGTCCTGCCCGAAGCCGACCAGCGTGATCGTCATGCGGTCCGACCAGCCGTTGGTGGCCAACTCGGCGGCCACGGACGCGAAGACGCCCGCACGGTCGCTCGCGCTGCCGCTGAGCGACACGATGCCGGGGACGGACTCGAGGTTGAGGAGCAGCCGCGAGTCGTCCATGGTGCCGAGGCTGACCAGCCCCGGGTAGGGAGCGGCGGTGTCGACGTCCTCGTACCGCTCCGCGTCCGTCCGCGCGAGCATCCAGAACGTCTGGTCCTGCCCGAGCTGCCACGGCGCCGGCGGCTTCCCGGCGGGCTGGGCGAGCTGCAGATGCAGATCGCCGTTGCCGCTGAGCCAGGCCGCGTAGACGGTCGGCAGCGGGCGCGACTCGGCGGCGAGTGCGGCGGCGAGCCCACGCAGTGACAGGTCGAGCAGGCGTACGCCCTCGGGGTCGGCGCCCACCAGCAGCGCGTCCTGCGCATCCGCGGCGGACCCGGTCGGAACCGGCGGCTCCATGCCGCGCCGCCCGCCGACCGCCCCGAGCGCCGACTGCCACAGCGCCTGGCGGCGCCGGCGGCCGAGGGCGCCGAGGAGACCGGCGGCGAGGAGGGGCGCGCCGACGAGGGCTTCGGGAAGCCCGAAGGAGAATCCGCTGTCGTGGGAACCGGACGCGGACTCGGCCGCGGAGCCGGAGTTGGACCCGGACTCGGAATCGGCCTGCTCCCGCTGCTGGTCGGCGCCGCCCCGCTCACTGCTGTGCCGCTGCTGCGGCACGTGAATGTGAGCGGTGTCCCGGTCGCCTGCGCCCCCGCCCTGCTGACCGGCCCCGCCCTGCTGCTGGTCACCGGTCTTGGCGTAGTCGTGGATCTGCTGCTGGACCTGCTCCGAGACCTGGGGCGCCTCGTCGGGCATCTCGACGAGCTCGCCGCCGTGGGCGTCGCCGGGCATCTCCAGGATCCAGCCCGGCCGGATCAGACTGGCTTCCGACAGCTTGGACCCGTCGGGCTGCGTACGGTCCTTGTTGAGCTCGTAGATCTCCTTGTACCGCCGCCCGTCGCCGAGATGCCGTTGGGCGACCTCCCAGAGGGAGTCGTGGTGACGGCCCTCGGGAGGCTGGATCCGGTAGTACTTGGTGTCGCCGTCCTTGGCGGCGTGGCTGCCGCCGCTGTCGGCATGGGACGCCGCGTTGGCGGCCTGCTCGGCGATGGCGGCGGCCGCGCTGGAGGCGGCCTGCTCCTGCTGTTGCCCGAACAGCCCGCCCGGGGTCTGCTGCGCGGCGGCGACCGTGCCCCGCTGATTGCCGTCCAGGCTCTGCCCCAGCTGCGACAGCCCCGGCGTGAAGCTGGCCGCGGCGGCGCCGACGAGCAGCAGCGCGGCGACGAGCTGCCGCGCGAGCAACTGACTCGGCCCGGCACCGGGCACCCGGCCCGGCAGCCCGACCCCCGACAGCGCGGCCTTCACCTCGATGAGCACACAGGCGGTGAACTGGGCCCAGGCGAACCATACGATGACCGTGAGCACGTTGATGAACGTCCCGACGGTGATCTCCTGCTGCAGCCACTCCAGCGAGGGCGCCCCGTGCGGCAACGGCCACCCCACACTGACGACCAGCGCGCCCGGCACCCCGACCAACAGCACGACGAGCGCCAAGAAGGCCAGGAACGCCTTCACGATGTCCCCGAACGTCCGACGACGCCGGGGCAGGGGCTGCGGCGTCCGATTCCTCGGACCCGGCGAGCTGCCCGTCGAGCTGGAAGTGGTGCGTCGCGCCATGGCGGATGTCCTGGGGTCGTGTGGGGAGGGAGTGAGATGGGGGTGAACTGAGCCTACTGAGATCTTAAGGAGGGTGTCGAAGCCCAGACAGGGGGCAGGGACACGCCGCCTGCCCGATTCCTCACCTCGCGCCCCCTACGCCCAAGTTGACTCCCCGGCCTCAACCCCCTTGATGTCTGGACCGCACGCCATTCGCAACCGTCACGTCACAGTTCTCACGGTCCCCACACAATCCCCCATTGGTGCCCCGCTCCCCTTTACGTGCCCCTGATAGCTTCGTTCTCTGCTGCACACATGCCTTACACAGGGGGAGATCCGACCGTGGCCCGCCGCACCGTGACCACCGCCGCCGTTGCGTTCACCGCGACAGCGACCCTGCTGCTCACCGCCTGCGGCGGGGGCGGCGACGACTCGTCAAAGGGCATCAAGGGCGCCGATACGGGGTCGGGTACGCCGTCGGCATCGGCCTCGAAGGCGGACTCCGACGCACCCGACCTCTCGCTGCCGGACGACCTGCACCTTGTCTTCGACTTCGCCAAGCCCTCCGACTCCCAGCACGCGGCGGCTCTCGACACCGCCACCGACTACATCCGGGCGCTGAAGCACGGAATCGTGAAGCAGAACCCGGACGACCCGGCGTACCAGTACTACTCGGTGGGCGCCGCAGCCAAATACGCCAAGTCACAAATCCAGGCATGGGTGGACGGCGGCTGGACCCCCACCGGCACGGACAAGTACTACGACGCCGAGACGGCGAAGGTCGGCTCCACGGGCGTTCTCGTCACGTTCTGCAGAAACCAGGCCAAGTCGTTCAGCAAGAAGATCAAAACAGGGAAGACTCATTACACGAAGGAATCCCTGGACAGCTACCAGAAGTTCAGCATCCTGATGCGGCCCCTGTCCGACTCCGCGCAGGCCTGGAAGGCACAGCAGATCGAGGTGCAGGGGCGGGTAAAGGAGTGCCAGGGATGACGTCCATACGCCACGCGCGACGCTGGGCCACCGCTGTCACCGCGGCAGCCGTCCTGTGGTCGACGGGCACCGCGTACGCCGATGACGTCCCCGGCGGCACCACGAAGCCGCCCGCGGACAAGCCGAGCGGCGGCTCCGCCAACCAGAACATCTACGCCTCCGCCACCCACTCCCAGATCAAGGTCCGCCAGATCAAAGGCCCCACCAGCGGCAAGCGCGGCAGCCTCGCGCCCGTCGACTCCAACTGGAAGCCGCCGGCCTGCTGGTACGAGCCCGTGTTCACAGCCGAGGGCCTCAAGGAGTTCGTGGACAAGGAGGACGGCAACGGCGACGTCGGTGTCCACGAGAGCTGGTACGGCAAGCGTCTGTGGACCGACCACTACGACGACGGCAAGCCCGAGACCAACTTCGACGACACCCAGTCGACGGCCCCCGGCTACAAGAACTACAACATCGGCAAGAAGGGGTACTTCTGGCGCAGCGTCGCGCCGGACGACACCGATCCCGCGTCCTGGGACTGCGGCCGCATCATGTTCTGGCAGGACGACAACACGGTACCGAAGATCCCGCACGCCCCGACGACGAAGACCCTGGCCGAGTACGCGTACGACAAGGTCAAGATCCCCGACACCAAGATCGAGCTGAAACCGCAGGGCAAGTCCACGGTGAATCTGCCGACTTGGGTATGGCTGGACAAGGGAACCTTCCAGGACGTCACGGTCCGCGCCGAGCTCCCGAACACTGGCCTGTGGGCGGAGACCACCGCCAAGCCGGTCGCCCTCCACCTCGAGCCGGGCACGGACGACGCCGAGACCTACCCCGCCTCCGGCGACTGCACCTTCAAGGACGACGGCTCCATCGGCACGCCGTACAAGACGGGCGACGCCGACAAGACCCCGCCCTGCGGGATCACTTACCTCCGTGCCACGAGCGGAGAGCCGTACCGGCTGAAGGCCTCGGTCACCTGGCAGATCACCTGGAAGGGAAGCGGCGGCACCGGCGGCAACAACCTCCCCAACGGCACCTTCGAGACGACCCAGGACATGAACGTCCAGGAGATCCAGTCGGTCAACCGCTGACCGGCCTCGCATCTGCAAAAGACCGTGCGATATTTTCGCATGCACGTTCTATTGCAGGCATGGTTATACGTTGCAGGTGTTTACGGGGAAACACGTGTCGCACCGCCCAACCGACTGGCACATACTCGATCTCGACCACGACCCGACACCGGGAGACCCGCACCGCGTACGCAAACTCGCGGGCTCGTTGCACGACTTCGCCGACGACGTCTCCCAAGTCCTGCGGGACATCAAGGGCATGGCGAAAGAGGACGCCGTCCTGAAGTGGGCCGGCAAGACGGCGGATGCCTTCACCGCCGAATTCGAAGACGTCCCCGGCAAGCTGAAGAAGCTCAAGAAGTCCTACGACATCGCCGGTGACGCGCTGGCCTCGTACTGGCCGGACCTGGAGGACGCCCAGACGAAGGCGGACCAGGCGCTGCGCGACGGCCGCAAGGCCCGCACGGAACTGTCCACCGCGCAGACGGCCTTGACCGGAGCGAACGACTGGGTGCGTACGGCCACCGCGAAGGCGGACGCGTACGCCCCGGACAAGAACCACGGGAAAGACATCCCGAAGCCCGACGAGGCCGAGGTCCGCCGGGCCACCCGCAACGCCCAGCACGCCAAGGAGCAGCAGACCTCCGCCCAGAAAGACGTCGACGACGCCCAGGGCGCGCTGAACGCGGCGAAGAAACTGGCCGCGCAGGCGAAGGGGCTGCGCGAGGACGCCGCCCGCCGCACGGTGAAGAAGCTCCACGAGGCCTCGGACGCCGGCATCCACAACCGGCACTGGTGGGAAGAGGCCGTCGACTGGGTCTCCGACCACTGGGACGAGATCGTCACGGTCTGCAAATGGGTCGTGACCATCGTCGGCATCATCGTGATGATCGTGGGCGGGCCGCTGGGATGGCTGGTGTTCGCCGCCGCCCTCGTCGTACTCGCCGACACGATAAGAAAGATGGCCAACGGCCAGGCGGGCTGGGGAGATCTACTCTTCGCCGCCCTGGATTGCATACCCGCCACAAAGGGCTTCACCAGCCTCGCCAAGATCGGCAAGCTCTGGAAGGCAGGCGGCCTGCGCGCGCTGGGCGGCGGCCTGTTGGGCGGTATCGGGGGCGGCCTGAAGAACCTCGCGAACGGAATCCGCAATGGATCCGTCAACGTGGTCTCGGCCGTAAAGGGTCTCGCCGCACGCGGAAAGAGCCCCCTTTCATTCAAGGTGCAAGCATTCAAGGACGGCCGCGCTGGAATGCTCATCTTTCGCCCCGGCGACCCCCTACTGAAGAGCATGCAGCGCATCAAGAACAGCGGAACTTTTGACATCGCAGTTCATGGTGCACCAACATCCGTCGGGTATCAGATCAAGGACGGGGCAGCCCACCTGGCGGAAAACTGGCACAACTTCAACCACCGTGAAATCGCCTCACTCATGCGCGCCCACGGCTGGAATGGCGAGCCTGTTAGACTTCTCTCCTGCCAAACCGGAATGAAATCTGACGGGTTCGCGCAGAACCTTGCCAACACACTCGGAGTGAACGTCGAGGCTCCCAACGACTTTCTGTGGGTATGGCCAAACGGAAGGACCGCGGTGGCGCCGTTCAACAGCTCTGGCACGTCGATCCACCCCAGCGTCAGGGGTGCGTTCGAAACATTTCTTCCCAACGGAGGTTAATAGGCAATGGTCAGAATTCCCGCACCCCATCGCATCGGCGAGCCTGAGGGAGACGTCGAGGGCGTGGTCGACTCGCTTCCCGCCGAACTCGTAGACAGGCTCTCCAGCTTCCTGGAGAGCGGCGAACCCTTGCTCTTTTCGCCAGGAACAATTCCCGACGCGTTTTCCGAATCATCCGAGATGCGGGTACGCATCGGGATCATGACCGATGGTGAATGGGTCTGGCACCTGGCTTGGGCCGACTATGTCCAGTACCACCGGGTATCGCCTCCCGATGCCTTCATCCAGCACATCCAGGCTCTCAACTACACCGCCGCCGAGATTTCGATGGAACGCGCCATGGAAATCGCCGAAGCGGAAGGAATTCCCATGCCCGACTGAAGTCGAATCCATTGATCAATATTCCACCTAAAAGAGGACCTGCAGAGCGAATGAGCGAGATCCCGGAAGACCGAGGAACCACCGAGACCCTGCCCATGGGTATCTCAGTTTCTGTACCGGAATCCTGGTGGGAGTTCGACATCCGCCGCGAGGGCCGGGACTCGACCATCCGCGCCCTCGTCGACGAGCGGACTCGCGATGTCCCCGAACTCGTCCCGTACCGCGCCGACTTGACCAACATGCTCCGCAAAATGGCGAAGGACGCCTACGACTCCGGCGCCATTTACATGGGCTGCATGGCCGAGAACTTCGAGGGCGTTCCCCTGTCAGCCACCGTCACGGTCTCTGTCCTCGGCGCGAAGAACAAGCAAGGCGTGGCCCTGTCCACCGACCCCCGTGCCATCGCCGAGAGCCTGCGCACCATCACGCCCCGCCGCGAGGGTGACGCCTGGCGCACGGTGACGACCGTCGACATCCCCGAAGTCGGCCCCGCCGCCCGGACGTTCGGGGTCGAGGACGTCCCCGTCGCGCAGGGCGACACGCGTACCCTCCGTATGGTGCTGACCCAGACGTACGTTCCCGTCCTGGGAACCGCCGAGCAGGTCGTGCTCGTCTCCGGGGCCAGCCCGGTACTGGACCTGGCCGAGGCGTTCCACGACATCTTCGACGCGGTGACCGGTACGTTCCGCTTCGTCTGACGACCCCAGGGGAGATCTCATGGGCAACGGCAAAAGCGACCTCGCGCTCCCGCTCAGCGAGCTGGAGGACTACGGCGGGCGACTGCGGGACATCAAGACCCGGCTGAACCACACCAAGAAGCTCTTCGAGTCCTACAAGGACGACCTCGGCGACCACACCGTCTACGACGCCCTCGACGACTTCGAGTCCGGGTGGGAGGACGGCCGTGAGGACATCACCCAGGCCCTGGACGCGCTGGCCGACATGTCCGACGCCGTCGTCCGCGAGTTCAAGAAACTCGACGACAAGCTCGCCAAGGACGTCAAGGACGGCGTGAAGCAGGAGGGCGGCAAGGGCGGGAAGGGCAGCAAGGGCGGCGGGGAGTAAGAGCGCCAGAGAGCATGCCTTCCCTTTGCGTTCCGTTGGTTGCTGGAGTGAAAACCGGTCCAGGAGAGTGAGCGTGGCCGCCGTGGGACGGATGGGGCGGCCGGTTGGGAAGCATGCGCACGGGGGTCGCAGTGGCGGATCACACCAAGGTGTCCACGACGGAACTGAAGGACATCAGCCGGTCGTTGGCGAAGCTGAAGTCGCACTTCGAGGGTGCGAAGGACCTCGTCGACTCCTACGACGCGGACATGGGATCCGGCGATGTGGCGGGCGCCCTCGACGACTTCGCGGACGACTGGAAGAAGAAGCGCAAGCAGCTCTGTGACGGTCTGGAGTTCCTGGGCAAGACGGCGGGTACGGCGGCCAAGGCCTACGACGACCTCGACCAGCACCTCGCCCAGGCCCTGCTGAAGTCTCAGCCGGATCAGCCGAAGAAGAGCGGCCAGGGCGAGTGAGCGACGACTTCTCGGGCGTCGACTGGCAGACCGCCCGCTACGACGACAAGGAATTCACCCCGGGCGACCCCTATGAGGTGGCCCAGCTCGGCAAACGCATCGCCGATACGGCCACCCTGATCCAGGAGCAGGCCACCAAGCTGCACAACTTGGTCGACGGCAACGGCTGGGACTCCGACGCCGGGCGTGAATTCACGAAGAAGACCGAGGACACGGTCGGACTGCTCACCAAGTCACACAAGCGGTACGCGGCCGCCGCCGACGCCCTCGGCTCCTCGGTGGGCCGCGAACCCGTCTCCGACGAGGCGCGGGTGGCCTGGGCCACCGCCCTCGAACACGCGCAGAACCTGGTCCGGACCGCGCTGACGAAGGCCAAGGCCGCCGATGCCGACGGCAGCCACGCCCAGCACCAGATCGACCGGCATCCAGGCCCCGACGACCACCCCGACAAGCAGAAGCTGAAGAAACAGAAGGAGTCCGCCGACGGAGACCTGGAGGCCGCCAAGAAGGATCTCCGGCACGCGCTGTCCTACCGGGACACCCAGGCCGGTTACGCCAAGTCCGCCATCCACGACGCCGTCGACCACGACGGGCTGAAGGACCCCAAGCACCACTGGTGGGACAACTGGCAGGACTGGGTCGCGGATATCGGCCACTGGGCGGGGGTGGCCGCGGCCTTCCTCGGCGTGCTGGCCCTCGTCCTGAGCTGGGTACCGGTTCTGGGTGAGGTCCTCGCCGCGCTGGCCCTGGTGGCGTCGGTGGTCGCTCTGGTCTGCGACACCATTTCCGCCCTGGACGGCAAGGGCACCTGGCTGGACGTCGCCATCGACGCGATCGGCGTGCTGTCCTTCGGCGCCGGACGGGTGCTCGGCACCGCAGCGAAGGAAGCGTCCGTGGCCGCACGCGGAGCCTCCGCCCTCAAGGACTTCCAGCTGGCGCGGGACTTGGGGCTGAACCCGACGGCCGCCCGCGAACTCGCCGAGACGCTCAACGGGGTCAAGCCCGGGCAGATCGGGAAGGCGCTGGCCGAGGGACCCGCCAAACTCCTGCCGCGGATGCGGTCGGTGGTCAAGGAGTCGGTGAACGCCAAGGCGTACGTGAACGACATCCGGATCGCCGCGGGCAAACTCCCCACGGCGGAAAGCCTCCTCGCCGACGGTGCCCCGAAGCTGTCGCAGATCGCGGACTCGTCGTTCAAGAGCATGGCGCGCTCCGGCCAGGCCCTCTATCTCGGCAGCCAGACCCTGCCGCTGGCGGCCGGCTGGCTGAACCTGGCGCATGTCAGCCCCGGGGAGCCGTGGATCACCGGGCCGAACGCGTTCAGCGGGGTCAAGGAGATCCCCGGGCTCGGATCGAGCGGAATACCGTTCTACAACTGGAGCTGGAACGTGCCCGCCGACGGCTGATCCGGATCGGCTGCCGGACAAGCCGAACAATTCGAGCAGGGAAGCAATCCCAGCAAGGAAAGCAAGGACCACGTGGCGAGTGAGGACGAGCGAGCCGTCGACGATCTGTTCGCGGAGCTGCCTGAGGACGGGCGGCGGACGCTGGAGGAGATCGGCATGGGGCTGCCGGAACTGCGCCGCATAGCCGCCGGCGAGGGCGGTATGCGGCAGGTGCGCGGCATCCTGTCCGAGTTCACCGCCAAGGCCGATCCGCGACGGCCCGGTGACGACGAGGGGGCCGCCCGGCGGACTGCCGTGTGGCCGTGGCTGCGGTTGTTCCTGGCAGCCGTCGCGGGATTCGTCGTATGCGAGCTGTCCACCCTCGTGCTGGGCGGGCTCTCCCTGCTGGTGGGGGCCCTCTGCGGAGTGGGCGTCATCTTCGCGGCGCTTGGGACCCGGGAGTCGCGCGGGGGCCTGGTCCTGCGGTGGATCACGGTGGGGGCGTACTACGTCCTGATCTTCGTCGCGTCCTACACCTCCCAGGAGTGGTACCTGCACCTGCGCGGAGTGGAGCAGACGGTCACCATCGCCGCGCCGAGCCACCAGTGGGCCCACGGGGCCCGTCAGACGTACTGCCGGGTCCGGTTGGCGGACGGTTCCGTCCACCAGGTGTTCAGCAACAGGGACGACTGCGCCGACCGGGCAGGAGACAAGACCACGGCCGTGGTCGATCCCTCGGGCCGCTACGGTCCCTTCCTCGGCTCGAAGTCCGACATCGGCGACACCGTCGAAACCGCCGTGTCCCTGGGCGCGGCCGCCGTGTTGGTCCTGGCCCCGGCGGGCTCCGTAGCGCTGGGGCGGGCCCGCAGGACGGACGGAACGGCGGCGTGACGAACCCCTCCCACGCGGACATGGCCACCGACGGCACCGAGGCACCGCCCGCACCACCGTCCGACTACCGCCTGGCCGTACCCGAAGGCTGGGAGCGAGTCGTGCTCGACCCCGACCGCTGGCCGCACCGCATCGACAAGCTGGTCAACCGCGGCCTGCGCCGGACGAAGGCCACCCCGCAGCTGAAGGCCGCGCTCGGAGACCGGATCAAGGCGCAGGCCGAGGCCGCGCATGCGAACGGCGGGGTGGAGATGTACCTCGTCAACCAGGTGATGGGCCAGGTCCCGGTCTCCGCCGGCCTGGTCGTCACGGTCCTGCGGCCCCCGTCGGGCAGGGCGGTCGGAGACCTGTCCGACATCGCCCTCTCCCTCGGTACACGCGGCGCCGACGCGGACTCCGACGTGACCATGGTCGACCTGCCCGCCGGCCCGGCCGTACGCCACTTCTACCGCCGACGCCCCGCGCCCGACGACCCGGACGGCAACAAGCTGCTCGTCACGCACCTGGACGTCTGCCTCGCGGTACCGCACAGCGACCAGCGCCTGTTGCTCTCCTTCTCCACCCCGATGGAACCGCTGGCGGAAGCGCTGGTCACCCTCTTCGACTCGATCGCCCGCACCCTGCAATGGATGGCCTGATCCCCATGCCAGAGTTCTCCGCGTCCACGGTGCGCATACAGGCGCCGGACGACGCCGTCTCCCTTCCGGTACGCGAACCGGTCGACCTGGACGCGTGGTCCACGGACGCGGCCCGCCTGCGCGTGGGCCCCGGCGCGGACGGACGCCTGATCGAGGCGCTCGCCACCGAACTGCGCGAGGCCGCCGCGGACTCCCGCGGCCGGGGGCCGGTCACCGCGCTCTCGTACGTCCCTGAGCCGCGGCTCGGGGAGCTGGCCCGCGTCGAGCTGTCGGCGCTGGTCGCCGACGCGACGTATCCCACGGTGACCGTCGATCTGCTGCACCGCTACCTGGCCACGCCGACGGACATCTCCTTCCGGCCGCCCGAGGCCGAGCGGCGGACGCTGGCCGTCGGCCCCGCGGTCCGGGTACGGCACGCGTACGTCCAGGACGCCGACCGGGACGGCACGGGCGCCGTCATGGAGACCTGTGCCTATGGGATCTGCCCGGACGAGAAATGGGGCCTGGTCCTGCTCACCTCGTGGCGCGCCCTCGCCCACACCGACGCCCTGTGCGCCCTGACGGACAGCCTGGCCCGGACGCTCACGGTGACCTCGCACAGCTGAGGCAGCCCTCAACCGGCCCGCCGTATCTCCTTCGCGGTGCCCTTCGCCCCCGTGATGGCGGGCCACGACGTCCGGTGCCCAGGCTGCTGGAGCCACCAGCCGTGGTGGATGGCGCGCTGGGCAGCCGCGGTGCGATAGACCAGGCCAAGTGGCCCTGTACATCAGTCACGCGGTGGCGCGCGCCGCCCTTCGCCGGGCGAGAGCGCACAGCGGGCTTCCCTGCTCGGTCCCGGGGTCTTGCGGCGGAGGGTGGCGGCCCGCGGTCGCCGACCGTGACCAGCCCGCGTGGTCCCACCGCGCCGGCTCGATCGCCGGCTCTCTTCCTGCGACCGGACAACGCCGTCGCTCCACCCGGGGCCCGTCAGGCTCAGCCGACCTCGTTCTTCGCCACCGCCCGGCCGTGGACGACGACGTCGCCGTCGTAGAACATGCCGGTGAAGATCGGGGAGTACGTGAGTTGGACCTCGACCTCGACCTGCTCGGCGTCGGCGGCGACGCAGTGGGTCGCCGCGATGTCCCCGCCGGACATGCCCATCTCGCGGGCGAAGGCCTTCACGCGGGCGCCGCAGTTCTCGTACCGGATGGGGGCGGGGCCGCTCTGGTTCTCGTACAACTTCTCTTTGTCTATGTCCTGGGCGGCGTAGCGCGCTGCCTGTTCGGCGATGTCGGCGGCGCGTTCCCGCTTGGAGATGGACATTCCGCCGTCGATGACGAAGGCCGAGAGGGAGAGGAAGACGATCGCGAAGATGATGACGGCGCCGGCCCCGGAGCCGCGGTCGTCGAGGCGGCCTCGGCGTGCCCGCACCCAGGCGCGCACGGCTGCCCCGGTCCTCACCCTCATCTCCCCCCTCACGCCTTCCTCTTGAAGGGATCGAGTGGCGACGTGAACGACGACGTCAAGTGGGTCGGGACGTCCAGGCCCAGCATGGCGAGGCCGCGCACCTCGCAGCTCACCTCGACCGTGAAGAGGTCGGCGTCCGCCCACCCGGGGCTGGTCTTGGTCACGGTCACCGGACCGGAGCAGACGTCTGCCAGGTCGGCGTCGGCCGCCTTGCGGGCTTCCGACATGGCGACGCCCTCCTCCTTCTGGATCGAGCCGGCGCGAGCGGCGTCGCGAGCGGCGCCGTCCAACGCGCCGCGCCCGTCCACCAGTTGACCGAAGGCCACCAGCACGAGGATGAAGAGGATCATCACCGGAGCGAGAATCACCACCTCGATCGTCGACAGCCCCCGGTCGGTGTCACGGGCCACCCGGTCCCATCCGGGAGAGAGCGGACGCCGCATCAGTTCTCCCCCTCCTTCACGAACCTCTCCACCGGCCCCGACGACCGTGCGTGCACCTTCAGGTCCAATCCCGGGAAGACGTTGGGCACCTTCGCCGTGATCTCCACGCCGACCGTGTTCTGTTCCGGCTGGAGCATCGTCACGTCCGGGGACAGCACGAGCTGCGGGCCGAGCTGGCGGATGTAGCTGTCGACCACGTCCCGGGCCTCGCCGCGCCACGCTCCTGGCTGCTCGTCGGCCGTGGCACGGGCCTTGCGGGCGCCCGCCTGGGCCGCCGCCTGGGCCACGTGATCCGCGAAGAAGTACAGCGCGAACTGCACCGTCGCGAAGATCATGAAGAAGAGCACCGGCGTGAGCAGCACGAACTCGATCGCGGTCATGCCGGAGTCGCCGCGGGCGGAGGCGGCCTCCACCCGGCGGCGTACCCAGCGGCGTACGCTCACGAGCGATCCTTGCTCTTTCGGTGTCGGAGGGTTTTCAGCAAGTACCGCTCTGATTGGCGCCCTTGATGCAGTCGCCGACCTTGTTGGCGCCGTCGCTCAGCGCGGCGTTGATGATCGCGGCGACCACGCCGACGATCGCGACGACGACGGCGGAGATGATGACCCACTCGACCGCGGACGCGCCCCGGTCGAGCTCACCGGAGCGGGCACGCTGCACCCGGCCCTGGAGGAAGGTGATCAGGAAGTCCACCCCCGGGACCCCGGTGCTGAAGTTCCGTCCGTTCATGGTGAGTTGTCCTCTCGAGAAGAAGTGGAAGAAGGGGTCGGCTTCAGACCTGGAACACGCGCATCGCTGCCGGGAAGATCAGGAAGACCAAGAAGCCCGCGCACAGCAGCAGTTGCGCGACCAGCATCGACTGTGACTTCTCACCCGCGCTGCCCTCGATCTCCGAGAGTTCGCGGTGCCGCATCGTCTCGGCGCGCGAGGCGAGCGACTCGCGCACCTTCGCGCCGTCGTCCGCGACCAGCGCCAGGGAGGCGGAGAGGTCCTTCAGTTCCTCGACGCCCAGTTCCTCGCCGAGGGAGCCGAGTGCCTGCCACTGGCTGATGCCGGTGATCCGGGCGTCGGCGAGGGCGTTGCGGATGCGTTGCGTGGCCCAGCCGTCGGAGACCTCCGCGGCGGCCATCAGCGCCTCGGGAAGACCCCGGCCGCCGGCCAGGCTCATCGACACCAGGTCCAGATACGCGCCGATCACGCGCCGCAGGTCACGCCGCTTGTCGGCCGCGTCCCGCCGTACCTCCACGTCCGGGAGGAAGAAGAAGATGAGCGCGAACAGCAGGGCCAGCCAGACCGGGATGATGGGGCTGCTGCCGAAGCCGAGCGTCCAGACGATGGCGAAAAGGAACGGGCCGAAGAACACACCCGCCGCCGCCAGCAGCACCTTCGTGGCGAGGAACTTCTCCCAACTCCGGTCCAGCACCGCAAGGTCGGCCCGCAGCGACCGCTGTTCCCAGCCCTGCTGCAGATAGAGCTCGGCGACGCGGGCACCCACCTGGCCCCGCAGGCTGCCGAGCCGGCCGGCCTCCTGCCGGGCATGGTGCGCGGACTCGTACGCCGCCCCCCGCGCCCGCATGGCGTCGATCCGCGCGACCTGCGCGACCGCGCTGCGCTTGGACGGCATGAGGGCGCGTACGAGGGCGTAGACGCCAAGGCCCAGGACGGCACCGATCAGGATCGGCATGGTCAGGTTCATCGGCGTACCCCCTCATCCGGCAGGGACTGGGCAGGCGTACCAGGCGTACCAGGCGTACCAGGCGTACCAGGCGTACCAGGCGTACGGGGACGTACGAACTGGACCGACGACTCGTCGCGCACCAGGAACCGTTCCGGCGTCTCGATGGTGGACAGCTTGCGCAGCCACAGGAAGCCGAGCGCGAACAGGCCGCAGACACCGGCGAGTACGACCTGTCCGACCGCCGTGCTGTACGGCTGGACGAAGTCGCGGTTGAAGATCGACAGGCCGAGGACGAAGGCGATGGTCACCGCGATGACGATCTGGACCGAGCGGCGGGTCGAGGCGCGCTGGGCCATCACGCGCTGGCGCATGTCGACCTCTTCGCGGGCCGACTTGGCGAGGGCGCCGAGCACCTGGCGCAGACCCGGGCCGCGCAGCCGCGCGTTGAGGATGAGCGCTGCCACGATGATGTCCGCCGACGCGTCGTTGATCTCGTCGGCCAGGTGCTGCAGGGCCTCGGGGAGAGGGGTGCGGGAGCGTAGCCGGTCCACCAGCGCGTCCAGGTGCGGCCGCAGTACGGGGGCGGAGGCGCGCGCGGAGGCGGGGATGGCCTGCTCCAGGCCGACCGCGCCCGCGATGGTGTCGCGCAGCGACTCGGTCCAGGAGGCCAGCGCCTCCACCCGGCGCATGGCGGCCCGCTCCTCCGTGGCGCCGCCGAACAGCTTGTCCCAGAAGAAGACGAGGATGCCGGTGGCGATACCGGCCACGGCCCAGCGGGTGAGCAGGAGGACGACGAGACCGGCGAGGGCGGCGATCGAGCCGCGCTGCCCGGCGAAACGGATCAGCTCATTGGCCCGTTCGCTGGCCTTCTGCTTCTCGTGCTCGGGCTTGGCCGGCAGTCCGCGTACGGCGACGGCGAACAGCGCGAGGCCGCCGCCGACGGCGACACCGGACGCGAGCGCGTACAGGACGGTCGTGGAGAACAGTCCGCCCATGGAACCGAGCGAGTCGAGAGCCGCGAGAGAGGTCATGTCGTGGGTCGTGGTCATCGCATGGCTCATGGCCATCTCATGGGTCATGGTCATCCCCAATTCCCGCTGCCGGGCAGCCGGTAGCCCTGCGCGACGAGGTCGTCGAGGCAGGCGATGGGCGCGTGCGGGACGATCCGGCCGTCCGGGGCCTCGGCGAACACCTCGCTGGACAGCACGCGTCCGTCGACGCCGTTGACCTCGCGGACGGAGGTGACCATGCGCTGCAGGCGGCCGCCCGTCTCGTAGTTGTTGCGCCGCTGGATGAAGACGACGAAGTTCACGGCGCCCGCGATGAGCATCTGGCTGGCCTCGATGGGCAGTCGCTCGGTCGCCTGGAGCGCGTACGTGGAAATACGGTTGAAGACCTCGGCGGAGCTGTTCGCGTGGATCGTGGACAGCGAGCCGTCGTTGCCCTGCGACATCGCGTTGAGCATCGTCACGATCTCGTCGCCGAGGACCTCACCGACGATGACGCGGGAGGGGTTCATACGGAGGGACCGTCGCACCAACTCGGCCATGCTGATGGTGCCTTGGCCCTCGGAGTTGGGCAGGCGCTCCTCGAACGCCACCACATTGGGGTGGAGGTCTTCGAAGGTGTCGAGCCCGAGCTCCAGGGCGCGTTCGACGGTGATGAGGCGCTCGTGCGGCGGGATCTCGTTGGCGAGGGCGCGCAGGAGGGTCGTCTTACCGGCGTTGGTGGCACCGGCGATCATGATGTTCTTGCGCGCGCGGACGGCGCAGGCGAGGAAGTGCGCGACCTCGGGCGAGATCGTTCCGTTGCCCACCAGGTCGGAGACGAAGACCTTGCCCATGCGGGCACGACGGATGGACAGGGCGGGCCTGCGCGTCACGTCCATGACGGCGGAAAGACGCGACCCGTCCGGCAGCCGCAGGTCGAGCTGCGGGTTCGCGGAGTCGAAGGGCCGGGAGGAGAGACCGGAGTACGCACCGAGGATCTGGATCAGCTCGACGAGCTCTTCGTCGGTCTCGGCGACGGGATCACCCTTCTCCTCCCGCCCGTCGGCGTATCCGATGAAGACCTGGTCGTACCCGTTGATGTCGATGTTCTCGACTTCCGGGTTGTCGAGCAGTGGCTGCAGGCGCCCCACGCCGAAGAGTGCGGCGTGCACGGCGGCCGCGTACTGCTCCTCGGTCTCGGCGTCGAGGGGGGTGCGGCCGAGGTTGATCTCGGTGCGCGCGTAGTCCTCGAGTATCTGGGCGATGACGGCGCGCGCGTAGTGCCGTTCGTCCTCGTTGGACATCGGCGTGACATTGCGGACCTGGTCCTCGCGGCGCTGCTCGGCGATACGGTCACCGGCGTCCTGCCGGAACCGCTTGACCAACTGGTGGTCGACGGCGGTCATCGGCCGGCCCCTGCGGTAGGCCCGTTGACCTGGCCGTGGGCGGGTACGGCCCAGGCGGCGCCGTACTGCTGATACAGGTCGGCGGTGACCTTCCGCGCCGAGCGGATGAGCAGCGACTTGTCGAGCCGCCCGCGCTTGCGCCCGGCCAACTGGTCGGCCCCGGAGGGGTCGTCGGCAAGGGTGCCCACGACCCGCGCACCGGTCTGCGCCGCTACGAGCATGTCGTTGACCTGGTGGACGAGCTTGGCGGAGTCGCTCGGGTCGGCGATGAGGATGACGCCGATGAGGGGCGTGGCGAGGGTGGCGGCTCCGCGGTGACCGCCGTGCAGCTTGGCGGAGAGGGCGGCGGCGCGATCGCGTACGCGAGCGATGGACTCCGGCTCGGTGCGGGCGATCAGCAGCACGAGGGCGGCCTGGGAGAACATCTCGACGGCCGGGGTGTCCCCGCTGATCCGCCCGCAGTCGGCGATGACGTCGGCGGGCGCGTGCGGGGAGTCGGCGAGCTGGGCGAAGGCACGGCCGAGGGTGGGCCACAGCCCGGCGAGCCCGGCGGCCTGCTCGGCGACACCGAGCCCGACGAGCACCTCAAGGCCACCGCTCAACGGCTGTACGTGGTCCCAGAGTTGATCGGGCACGAGTCCGCGTCGCGCGGTCGCCGCTATCGACAGCATTCCGGTGTTGGGGTTCAGCGGACCGCCGTGCGCCGCCGCACTCCGGTACACGAGGTCGCCGCCGGCGGGGTCCGTCTCGGCGAGCAGGACCCTGCGGGGCCAGACGGCGGACAGCGCCACCGCGGCGGTGGTGACGCCGGGCGAACCCTTGTCCGCGGCGAGGGCGATGAGCGCCATTTGTCTTTACTCACTCGCCTTTAGTTGCCGGGGACGAGAACGACGGAGACCTCGCCCGCGGCCGCGGCCGCGGTGAGGGCGGGGGCGTCGCTCTGGTCGACGAGCAGGGTGATGGAGAGGTTGCCGGTGCTCACGGTCGCGTTGCTGGCTTCGCTTCTGCTGCTGACGCGCGCGTTGCTCACGATCAGCGAGTTGCCGCTGGACGACGTATCGGACGAACCGCTCTTGCCGGAGCTGCCGCTGTCACTGCCGACGCGGTAGGCGGCGACGATGTCACCCGACTTGATGGTGGCCGGGTACTGGCCTTCCTTGAGGGCGAGGCCTACGGAGGCCTTGCCGGCGGGGAGGGTGCTCTTACCGGCGAACATGTCGCCGATGACGACGGTCCCCGAGTAGATGGTGGACTTCGCCTTGAGCTTCGAGAGGGCGTCGAGCTGGTTCCACCGGACGTAGTTGATGCCGGCGTCGTCCGCGACCATGACAGAGGTCGCGTTGCTCTTGTTGACTGACTCCCCGGCCTCGATGTCCTTGGTCACCTTGACGACCTCGACACGGTCCCCGGCGCGCAGCACGAGCATCGTCGCACCCAGCGCGCCGACGAGGATCAGGAGCACCGCGAGAGCGGCGAGCGCGGGTTTGCGCTCGCGAGGCGGCGCGGGAAGGCGCTCACCCATCGCCGGCTGGACCGACGTGGCGGAACGGTGGTTGCCCGCCCCCGGACGCTCTTGGATCTTCACGCAACCGCTCCCCGTACACCCAAGAAGATTTCTGCCAATTCACATGCCAATTGGGATACTTCACCCCAGTCCGGCTGAGCCGGACGTACCGCCCGACCTGGCCAAATAGCCAGCGCTGAAGCGAGTGTCAAGCCATGGCACCGTATCAGCCGCACATAAGCCCCTCAAGGCGCGTTATGGATCGCGAACCTCGGGGGGCTCGTCGTTCTCCACGCGCAACGGGGGGTGGGCGGTTCCCTGTTGGAGCAGGGATACGGAGGCCCGGCGCGCTGTGCGCACGCGAATCCGTTGCCCGTCCGAGGCCAGGGAGGCATCACGGAGTGTGCACGATGCCTGCACGAGGTGCTCACGGGTGGAGGGTCGGTCGTGGTGATCTTTCAGTCACAAGGGTGGCTGGCGACTGGGTGACTGGGCGCAGCTCGGATGCTGTACCTGAGAGAAACGGTGCAACTTCGGGCCCGAGACCGACCACGGCGTCGCAGCCGCGGCTGTCGCCCGTGCCGCTGCCGCCGGGCGTCTCTCGTCCACGTCAGTCCGGGTTCTCCTCCCAGGCCCGTTCCCGCTCAACATCCCATCGCACCCAGGGAAGAGCGCCACGCCATCCCTCGCGGCGAGAGGACCACCCGAGCAGCACAGGCATGACGACCTCATCGCCACCACGTTCGGCCGGCAACGGCACCTCTGCCCGATAGTGCCAGTCGGGGCCGCCTTCTCTGTACTCGAACACCATGGTCAGGTCGTGGTTGAGGCGGATCTGCAGGTAGCTCTGACCGTCATCCAACGCGTCGGGCCGCTCCAGGACGAGAAACCGGCACCTCAGATTCAGCCCGGCGAAGAGCCGCTGAATCTGCACCTCGCCGGGGTCGTCCCAGATTTCACCGACTTCATCCGTGACCCGCAGCCGCGCCTCAGACATGCAGGGACTTCGCCGCGAACGCCAGCAGGTCATCAAGCCGCATACGGCGCACCTCGTCGCCCCCTGCCCCGGAGAGAATCCAGTCCAGGTCCCACTCCACCCTGAATACCTGTCCGCGGAAATTCTCGAACTCGACAAAGCTTCCCTGAGCGCCGTCGAGCAGTTTGAGTTCATGGTACAGAATCTCCGGCTTAACCAGAATGCAGTCGCCGCCTGTCTCTCCCTTGGTCACGGTGTTGAAGTACCGCACCCTGAGGAACGGAACCGGTGCCCGGTCGAGGTTGGCCGGCGTGAGGAACCTGATAAAGCTCTCTCGGGCATCGTCCACTGAATACCGGTTGGCCCGAGTGAATTCGCACTCATATCCGGGGAATACTGCCCAGGTGACCTCCTGCAGCTCCGGCTGCTGCACTTCGTGATAACGGTGCACTCCCGGACGCGCGGCGGCGAGCACGTCAAAGTCGCGGCCCGGATGCTGGAATCCGGGAATGGCAGTCAGCAACGCATCGCCGGAGAGGAGGCGGGTGCCGTTCTTGCGGGCCTCGGCGAGGAGCGCACGCACCAGCCCCTCGTCATAAGAGTCACGTGCGTTCACTTGGAAGAGGTGTCGACGGTCCTCACTGAGCGCCGCGGCAAAATCGAGCCCGGGCACAGGCGACCAGTGCCAGGCGTCCGACATTCCCGCAAACTCCTCGACACCCGGAAAACCCGACACGACGTCAGCCGGATCCATATAACCCTCCCTTTAAGCACCCCTACACGAATAATTCGGTCCGATATCCTGCCGATACTGCGGTGCCCGCTGACCGTCGCGGCCATTGTCCGCACGCGTCATCGGTTCCATATCGGTTGTGTCATTATACCAAGTCTCGCGATCCGCATAACTGCTGTTGTACCCCGTTTGGTTATAGTGTTCCACGACTCGCGGATTGTGGTCATACGTGAGAATGGTCGAGTCGCCGGGGATGATTTCACCGGCATTGTTGCGCCAGGTGAGCTGATCCCTGGGAATTCGAGCTCCGTTTCTGTCCACAGGCCAGCCCCCGGCCGCACGCCCTTCGTCTGTGAATCGCGTGACCATGTCCTCGTGTGTGGAGTCCCAGTAGCCGTGTGGATATTCCGACGAACGATTGCGACGGGTTGCAGGTGCGTTCGGATCCACGGCGTAGCGACCGGTCGCCGGGTTGCGGATCAGGCCAAGGGGGTCCGTGAAGAAGAAGGGGTGGGAAACATATCCGTAGTGGTTGGGACTCGGGGAAAGGCCCAGCGGATCCGGGGTGAGGTAGCGCGCGTTCTCCGGGTCGTAGTAGCGCGCGTAGTTGTAGTTCCAACCGGTCTCCGGATCGGCGTACTGTCCTGGGAACCGCAGCGGACAGTCCACGGCCGCGGTGGAGTCGACAGCGGGCGGCACGGATTGCAGCGCCGTACCCCACAGTTCTGTCCGCTGATGCCAAGCCAATTCGCCTTGGTCGTTGACGAGTTCGGTCGGCGTTCCCACCGTGTCCGTGACCACCGCGTGAAAGCGGACTGCCGTACCCCGGTTCTGTGGGTCTTCCGCCGCAGCCCCGGCGGACATCCGGTGGTCGAGCTGGGTCAGGGGGCGATGCGTGCCGGAGAAGTAGTCCCACGTCGTCGCGTGTCCGTCATGGTCGACCTGCTCGGCGACCCTGGTGCCATCCCAGGTGAACCGGATCTCCTCGACCACCGAGCCGTCGCTGGCCAGGCGTGCCTTGCCGCAGCGTCGCCCGGCAGGGTCGTAGCGGTACCGCCACTTGGCGCCCTCCGGTGTACCGATCACCGTGAGCCTGTCCTCCGCGTCCCAGCTGAAGGTAGCGACTCGCCTCTGTCCATTGAGGAGCCGCTTCACCGTCCGGACAGGCCGTCCCTGCCGGTCGTACTCGTAGGTCGTACGGCCCGACCGCAGCAGTCTGTTGCCTCTGTACTCCTTGATCCCCGAGTCCTGGCCGACCGCGGGCACCGACGACTCCAGGAGGTTGCCGAGGCCGTCATACGCGTAGGTTTCGGTCCAGTCCCGCCCGCGCACGGCCGTGACACGTCCGTCACGGTCCATGTCGAATACACGTCGGCCTGTGGTGAGTTCGTCAATGCCGGACAGCAGTCCGTCCGCGCGATAGCTGAACTCCCGCTGCTGAACCGGTATGTCCGCACGCGGTCCCCCACCGTGGATGGACTGACCGGCAAGACGCCCCATCGCATCCCACGTCTGGGTGAGGCTGGCTGCGGCCCCGAGCCCGCGGCTGAGTTCCCGGCCCAGAGCGTCATAGGTGAACGCCATCCGGTGTCCAGCCGCGCTCAGGGTCTCAGGCCGGCCTACCGCGTCGTAAGTCCAAGTGGAGACGATCCCGCTAGGGGTACGGCGTTCGGTGCGGCGGCCCAGAGCGTCGTACGTGTACGAGGTCTCGGCTCCGTCGATCGACTCCCTCAGCAGACGCCCTGCGGCGTCGTATGCGCGCTCCAGCAGACTCTCTTCGTTGACGGCCCGGAGGAGGCGTCCCATCGGGTCATGCGCGAAGACAGCAACACCGTGGGCACTGCGTTCTTCGACCACACGGCCCAGTTCGTTCCGGGTGAGAGCAACTTCCTCGCCGGCGCCGTTGGTGCGAGAGGTCAGCCGCCCGGCCCCGTCGTAGGCATACGTGAGCGTGCGGCCTTCGAAGTCCGTTTCGCAGATGAGCCGGTTCGTCTCGTCGTAGACGTAGTCCCAGGTAAGGCCCTGCGGACTCGTCACCTTGGTCAGGTTCACCTCCGTGTCGTAGGTGAACCGGTGCTCGGCGCCCGTACGGTCGGTCCGAGCTGCGGGCTGATGGAAGTGCCCCGTCTTCGTTGTGGACCGGTTTCCGGCCCTGTCGGTGTGCGCGGTCAGGTGACCCTCGCCGTCCCACTCCCAGCTCTCACGGCTGCCATCGGCCGCCATGCGCCAGGCAGGAGCGCCTTCGACGGTCCACCCCATGTGCTCGACGTTGCCCTCGGCATCGATCACACGGACGATCCGACCAAAGGCATCACGCTCGGCCCGGGTCGTGTGTCCGAGGGCATCCGTTTCAGCGATCGACAAGCCCGCGGGGTCGCACACCGTTCTGGTGACATGCCCCAGGGCGTCGACCATGCTCGTCGGGCGTCCCTGCTCGTCGTAGGCGCAGTGTCTCGTGTTCCCGGTCGGGTCGGTGATGCTGCGCCGGTTGCCCCGTGCGTCGAAGGTCTGTTGCCATACAGCGCCGTCGGCCTCCACGACCTGGATGGGCAGATCCAGCTCGTCGTACTCCATCGTGGTCCGGCGTCCGTCCGGCCGCGTGATGGCGGCGAGGTTGCCGCGAGCGTCATGCTCGAACGAGGTGCGCTGGCCCAGTGCGTCGGTGCGGGAGATCTGTCGGTTGTAGGGATCCCATTCCGTGCGGACCGTACGGCCGAGAGCGTCGGTGATCTCGGTGCGCTGGAGAAGCTCGTTGTAGCGGTGCAGCGTGGTGTGGCCGAGCGAGTTGGTGAAGCGCGTCTCCCTGACATCCGTGTCATACGCGACCGTGCAGTTGAGGACGCCGTCGGCTCCCTCGCCGCGTATGCAGCGGTCGTGACTGTCGTAGGTGTAGCGATACCAGAACCCGTTCCGATCGGTCCACGAAGTGATACGCGCCCGATCGTCGTAGGTAAGCCGGTACGGAAGGCCGCTGGAGTTGTAGATCTCCGTGAGATTGCCGTCCGTGTAGCCGTAGTCGATAAGCGTGGTGCCTTCAGAGCCCGCTTGCGGATCACGCAGACGCAGCCTGATGACACGGCCGCTCCGGGTGTCGACGTGAACGTGGTACCCACCGGAATGGCGTACGGCGGTGGGGGCACCGTACTCGTCGCGGTCTATGTCGATGCGGTGGCCGTTCCGGTCGGACACCGCCGCGAGCGGAAGCATGAACGGCTGGTCTGCAGAGAGCGGTTCGGATACCGGTGCAAAGTGCCGAGTGTGACCGGTCTGCGGATCCGTGACGCGTATGGGGGCGCCGGGAGACCCATCCCAGTCCAGCGGCCAGCGTGGCCCTTCGACCGGCAGCACCGATGTCCCCGGTGCGGGAACGGGATAAGCCAGGATCATCCCGTCTTCGGTAGCGAAGAGAGCGCCCTCGCTGTCGAGTTCGAGTCGTTCGTCGAGGGTCGATGCCCAAGAGGGACCGAACCACTGGCCCGAAGCGTACGTCGACAGGTGGGTCCTGCGGAGTATCAGTGCGAGGAGGCCGGGCAGTGCCACATCGGTCTGCTCCATGAACATTTCGCCTGACACCATGTCGATCGGGTCGCCGCCCTCGCAGCGCCCCTTGGCAGGCTTGCTCTTGGCAACGGCTTCGTCCGCTTGCCGTGCTTCCCGGCGCAGCCCCTTCCCCAGACCTTTGGCCATGCCCTTGAGGCCCATCTTGCCCAGGCCTTTCATGCCCTTGGCGAGTTTGCCAAGGCTGGTGATGCCTTTGCCTCCGGGTATGCAATCCATGGCGGCAAAGGCAACGTCCAGCAGACTGGCTTGACCTTTGCGGTATTTGTTGAGGGTGTCAGCCAGCACGACCAACGCCGCCACCACGACGATCGCCGCCAGGATCGGCCCGCCAATGATCATCGCGATCACGCCCACCACCGCGACGACGACCTTGCAGACCGCGACAATGGTGTCCCAGTTGTCGGAGAACCAGTCGCCGACCTCCTCCCACCACTTGCGGTTGTGGATCCCGGCATCCGAGGCGTCGTCAATCTTCTGCTTCGCCTCCTTCGCCGCCTCCTCACGCATCTTGCGGGCGTCCTCGGCCATCTTCTTCGCCGCGTCCAGCGCGCTGTTCGCGTTGGTCACGTCCGACTGGGCCTTCGTGTGGGCGGACTTGGCGTGCTGAGCGTCCCGCGTAGCCGCGCGGACCTTGGCCTCGTCCGGCTTCTCGGCGTCCTTGCTGCCGGTCGGATCGTCCTTGTACTTGTCGGCCTCTTTGTTGGCCTTGGTCACCCACGAATCGGCCGAAGAGAGACGCGACTTGGCTGACGACAGGTCGGACTGGGCCTCCCGGCCCTTGGCGAGCGCCTTGTCTGCCAGCGCCTGGGCGCGCTCCAGCTTCGGCCAGTACGCCGCCAGCGCGTCCCCCGCCATTTCGTAGGACTTCTTCAGCTTCTTCAGCTGCTTCGGCACACCCGAGAACTCGTCCTGAAACGCCTTCGCGGACTTCCCCGCCCACTGCAGGACGGCGTCCTCATCCGCCATCCCCTTGATCAGGCGGAGCGCGTCCCCGACGTCATCGGCGAAGTCGTGCAGGTTCTTGGCCAGATGCCGCACCCGGTCCGGATCGCCTGGGGTGGGGTCCTTGTCCAGGTCCAGGACATGCCAATCCCCCGGTCGGTTCCCCGCCACACCGCAACCCCCGTCACGTCTGCCTCACCAATAACCGTACGCATGAGCGAAGTTACTGGATTTGTGCGAGTCAGGGAAAGGAGGTGGCTTGGGTCACGCCACGAAGCGGAACGTCGACGTGATCGCGTCGAAGATGTCGAAGAAGGAGTCGGCGAGGTCGAGGACTTGGCTGCTCCCGGCGACGAGCGCGACCTTGCCCTCCTGCCCCGGCACGGGGATGAACGTTTGCATGAGTACGGCACGGATGGTCCGCTTGAGGGTGTCGTCGGGTACGACGATGTCCTCGATGCCGTACGTCCGCGCGGCGGGACCGACGCCCGGGATGTCGACGGTGGTCACCTTGCGCCAGGCGTCGCCCTCCTTCTTGGCCTCGCGCACGGCGAGCTGGCTCGCGATCGTCTGCGGGTCGGTCGAGAGGGCCTCGCCTGACTGCGTACGGCCGCCCACGATCGAGACGGTGACCGAGCCGGTGATCGGGGTGTCGCCACCGAAGGACTCCGCCATGCAGCCGCAGTACAGGGCGCCGGACTTCCAGGCGTCGGCCGCGGACTTCTGCAGGAACGCGGCGTACGTGTCGCGGTACTTGGCCAACTCCGGATTCTGTTGCACCCGTTCGCTCACCATCCGCCGTATGGAATCGTCACGCGACTCGGGCCGTACGTCGAACTCCCACCAGGACTCCGGCACCTTGATCCGAAAACCACCGCGCTCGATGGTGAGCGTCTCCATGTAGCGGGCCATGGCGTACCCCCCGTTCGTTCCTCTGTTCGGCTCGGGTCAGCCTACGAGGTGAGAAGCGTGGGCGGTCTCTGGCATCGGCCCTGTACGAGGACTGTCGCGGCACAGCGAGCGCGGAAGGGCGAGGCCGAGCACCCTCCAGCCGGCGGGCACGACGTCTACCGTCGGGGCGAGGAAGTCCGATGAACAGCGGGTACGGCACCAGCTGGAAGGTCCCGCCGGAGCACCGCGACGACCCGGCATGCGCCGTGCCGCGGGACGTCGGATGGACTTCGCTCAGGCGGTCTACGACTGGACACCCAGCCGCATCGATCCCCTCCCGCAGACCTCGGCCTTCCCGCCCTGCGCCTGCCCGCGCTGCAGGAAAGTGCCGTAACCGGTCGCTGCACAGACGCACCCGGCCCGGACACGTCGGAGGGTGTCCGGGCCGGGTGCGCGTGGCAAGGGCGGGGGCTCTCAACTCGCGTCGGCCGCCTACTTGTTGGGGAACGACCAGATGTACGGCTCGCCGTCCTCCTCCGACCAGTGGACCTCCACGGACTTCGCGTTCGCGGGGATCAGGTAGGAGTCGCAGAAGACATGGCTCTCGCCCTGCTTCCAGCTCGGGACGTCGTACGGGTCCTCACAGCCGGCCGCGTCGTTGGCCGCGCCGATCAGCACCGCTCCGCGCTCTCCGTCGGCCCAGATGGTGGTGCCGTCGTCCGCGTCCGAGCGATCCGCGAGGGTCGCGCCGGCCTTGTGCGTGTACTTCACGTGCGAGACGACGAGGACCATCCCCTTGGCCTCGGACTTGTCCTGCACCAGCGCCTGGGCCTCGGCCTCCGTACCGATGTCGACCTTCTGCGCCGTGATGTCGTACGTGATCTCGGCGTCGCCCTCCTTGACCTTCCCCGTGGCGCTCTCGCCGGTGGCGAGCTTGCCACCGGAGGCCGCCTTGGTCGGTGACGGCGCCGCCTGGGCCGTCGACTGCTTCGCCTTCGCATCCGGGGCGTCGTCCCCGCCGCCGCACGCGGTCAGCGAAAGAGCGAGTACGGCAACGGGCGCGGCGACGCGCAGCGCGGTCTTCCTGTGCAGCAAAACAACTCCTGGTCGATGTGTTCCCCCGAGCGGTGAGCAAGAGTAAAGGAAAGTTAAGGCCCGCATGGTCGTGCAGCGAAGCAAGTGACGTTTCACCAGCGGTACTTCACACCATCCGCATGCCGTAGCCACCTAACCTCCCCAACCGACCGGGTTGGTTGACACCGGCAGCCGCCGACCTCTCGGCCTTCTCTCCCCTTGCGCTACTCAAGACACGGGCCGGCCTGATAGCTCCCGCGAAGACGCGCCCGGGCACACCGCTCGCGAACACCACTCAGGCCATCCGGGCCAGACGGCATCCAGACCGAACCCGACCAGAGTCCAGCAGGCGACCATTTTGCGCCGATAGATGAACAATTAGCCCTACCCCGCGGCAAGTTCAATCTGGCGAAACCGCCGACCCCACCGATACCGTCATGGCTCTTGACTGCACTCATGTCTCACGGGGAGTCCACTGTGAAGCGCCGCTCTTTGCCCGTTGCTGCCGCGTTCGCCGCGACCGCAGCCCTGCTGCTGACGGCATGCGGCAGCGGCAACGACAGCTCGAAGGACAGCGACAAGATCGCGGGGGCCGATACCGGCGACACGAAGACACCGGCTTCGCCGAGCTCGTCGGCCGAGGCGGACGGCATCAACCGTCCGAAGATGACCTTCCCGGCGGACTTCAAGATGGTGTTCGATCGCACCGAGCCGTCCGAAGCCAAAGAGGCCGCCGCGCTCAACGACGCCGAGAACTTCATGCGCGCCATCAACTACGGCATCGTTCAACAGGACGCGGGGAACGCCGCGTACAAGTTCTACTCGGATCCCCGGGGAACCGCCCAGGCGTACGCCAAGAAGCAGATCCAGCAGTACATCGACGGCGGATGGACCGTCACCGGGACCCAGCGTTACACCCGGGGCAAGGTCGACATGGCGAGCGGAGGCAGCCGCGCTTCCGTCTCCTTCTGCGACGACGACTCGAAGTTCTACGGCAAAGAAGTCAAGTCCAAGAAGGTGCTCAAGACCACGCCGAGCGACAACGACTACTACTTCTTCGAGATCGTCATGACGACGTCCAAGGATGCCAAGGGCCTGTGGACGGCCGAGGCCGTCCAGGTGACGAAGGAGGCGACGCAGTGCAAGGCGTGAAGCGACCGGGACTCACTGTCGTAGGCCTGGTGGCTGCCGCACTGCTCCTCGTACCCGGGCAGAACGCGTTCGCCGGCGGCCCGACGGACAAGAGTTCAGGCTCAGACACGGCCACTGACAGCGGCCTCAAGGACGACGATCTCTACGCCAAGGCCACAGCGATCTCGTATGACACCTCGAAGAACGGTTCCGGTTCTTCCGTTGGTCCCGTCACGGTCAGCGGTAGCAGCTGGTCGCCGCCGGCTTGCTGGCTCGCCCCGCAGTGGACGGCGAAGCAGTTCGCCAAGGAAACTGAGGAGGGGTACAAGGAAATTTCCAGTGACCCCAAGCAGCCCCCGCATGCCAGGGCGGCCACCAACGAATTTCGACAGATGTACAAGGACGGCGAGTACAAAAACTACAACCTCGACAAGCAGGACGAGGGAATGTGGTGGGGGCCCGTCGAGAACCCGAACGCGCCCATCCTTGAGCGAACCGCGTGTAACTCGACGTTGCCGTTCTGGGTCAAGAACGGCGAGACGCCTGACGTCAAAAACGCCATCACGCCGGAAATCCTCGCCGGTCTCGCCTATGAACAGATCAAGGTGCCCGGCACGAAGGTTACTTTGGCCCCCGAGGGCACTACCAAGGTCAATCTCCCCACCTGGACCTGGCTGGATGAAGGCGAGTTCAAGCCCGTCTCGGTGACGGCGTCGCTCAACACACCGGGGCTGAACATCCAGGCCACGACCACGGCCAAGCCCGTCTCCCTCAAGCTCGAGCCCGGCACCGACGACGCCACCACCTTCCCGGCCTCCGGCGAGTGCCGGATCAACGACGACGGCTCTATCGGTGAGGCGTACGCCAAGGGCAAAGCGGACGAGACGCCGCCGTGCGGCATCACGTACCTGCGCTCGTCCGGCGACGGGACGTACAAGCTCCGGGCCACCATCACCTGGGAAATCACTTGGGCCGGAACCGGCGATGCGGGCGGAAGACTTCCCGACGGCACATTCGGCAGTGACCAGGACGTCACCGTCCAGGAAATCCAGTCCGTCAATCGATGACGGCACCATCCAATGTCCCCGTCTACTGCACAGGACTACTCGGCTGATCGTGACAGCTGAGGGCACCGGTAGCAGCCACTCGACCCTCTCATGGCACACCATTCGCTGCTGTGAATCAGGGCCCTGCCCAGGGATCCGTCCGCACCGTCCACCACGCCACGCAACCGGAAGACATCGTGAGTGATCTACGGCTCGAGGGCACGCTCTTCGAGAACCCGAGGAAGACGTTCTCCACCGCAAACGACCGCATGGACGCTGCCCGCCGCACCCTGCGCGGCACCGACGGCTCGGTCGTCGGGAGCAAGGACCTCGTGGACGGCGTGGACGACTTCGCCGACGGTTTTGTGACATGACAACGGCGATTCCGCAAACGGTGTCGTTCGCCGATGGGACCGCGGGTCCAAGGCCCGAATTGGCCCCGCTCGCGCGGCAACGTCCAGGAGGTTAGTCCATGCAACGTTGGAAGCCCGACCCCGGCGAACGCGTCGTCGCCCGCGCCCCCGTGTCCTTCGCGACCGGAGCTGCCACGCGCGTCGCCGGGAAGCGCTGGTTCCGTGACCCCGATCGGCGCGACGTCCAGAGCCGGCTGGAAGGCTGGCCAGAGCGACCGCCGGACAGGATTCGTTCGAAGGCTCACGCAGGTGCGCGCATCGCGGGAGGTGTTGTCCTCGCCGTGCTGGTCGTCGCGGTCGCCGCCGCGCTCGGGGGCACAGGGGTGGGCAACGTCGACACCCTTGGCAGCTCGGACGACCCTGAGAACGAGGTCGAGGACTTCCCAGTGATGTGGGCGGCCCCAGGTACCCTCGCCCGCACTCTCCCCTGGGAGTTGGACCCTGCCCGGCGTCCGGACACCGATCGTACGCACGCCGTGGTGACCGACCGGCGGCTGCTGGTCATCGGCTCTTTGGACGATCCCCGAGACCCCTGGGAAGAGGTGCTCTGGGAAACGGAGCTGGGCTACCTGGCTTCCGTGGAGCGCAAAGCGTTCAGCCGCGGAGAGCGTGACTTCCAGATCGTTTTCGTGGACGGTTCCTGGTGCCGACTCACATCGGCCGACGGTGGTGAGCTGATCGACCAACTGTCGGCTCTGTCAGCCGAATCCACGCCTGGTGAGATGAATTCGCAGTAACAGTCGGTTCCTCACGGGGCCCTGCTCGTCGGCGTACCGGTGCTGATCCTGCCGTTGGTTCTTCCTTGCGACAAGGCTTTCCACTACGGGCCTGTCGGGCGTCAGACAATCCAGCGCAGGGATCCCGCGATCGACGTGCACAGCCGTTGCATGGGGCCCGTGATCCCGGTGAGCGGTACGGCGAAGGAGAGGGCCAGATAGCCGACGGAGCCCGGCATGTGGACGTACACGTCCATGGATGCCGACGTCAGGATCTGGACCGCCGTGCCGGCCGGAAGGTCGAAGGCCGACACCTCCGCGTCACGCCCGGTCCGCCGTTCCTTCGCCTCGAAGGACGCCACGAGGTCTTGCGGTGTCAAAGAACCGAGTTGGGGGAGCAGGGATACGAGGAGAGAGGCTGGCATGATGCTGCCGTCGTCCAGCTCCGGCCGCAGGAAGAACTCCAGCGCGCCGCTCGCCACAGCGGCCTCAGCAGTGTTGCGCAGGGTGGCCCAGGCATCCTGCTTCACCTCTGCCGGTACGCTCTTGCCGTCCGCCTGAAGGTCGACGAAGGTTTTCAGCTGCCCACGCCAGCGGTCTTGGGTGAGGTCGATCCGGAACCAGTCGCGCGGCACGAGCAGCCGGTAGTCCTTGGGCGGCGGCCCCGACGCCTCCGGGCCGGTGGTCATCCCGGCATCACCAGCGGCTCGCCGTCGGCGTCGAACAGGCGAAGGCTCTTCACGACACCGGCGAACATGGCCGAGAACACATCCCATCCGTCGGGGGTCGGTGTACCCATCTCCAGAACCAAAGCGGTCCCGTTGGTCAGCGGTACCTGGACTTGGATGAAGGACGTCCAGACCGTCTCGTCCTTGCCCGACGCAGTGAGGCTGCCGTCCAGACTTCCCTTCCGGTTTCCGATGCAGGACACAGCAGGACCGCATGGCAGTTGGATCTCACTGACCTGGCCAATGCCCAGGTGCCGCATCGAAGAGCCGATGAACCCCACAGCGTTGGATCCCGCCCTGCTGTCGAGGTCGATCATGCTCACTGTCACCGTGGCGGTGCACCGCGCGCCATCCACCTCGGTCAGTACGAACCCCGCGTACTGAACTCCGGCTTCCACGAAGGAGTCGTAATGGGCGGCACACATGACGGCCCACTGCAGCTGAACTTCGAAGTCGGCTTCCGGCAATGCGCCGAGGGCGAGTTCCATCAGCTGCTCGGCTGTCGTGTCGAGATCCTCCGCGTCCATCGGGATCTCGAAGAATCCCTCGGGCATGATCCACCGGACGTCGACGCCACTCCCTCCGGCCGAGCCCCGGAGTTCTTCCTCAGTCGACATTGCGGTCATGACCGGCCTCCACCATCAGGAAATGTCACTTCCTCTGCCTCGGGATGGAATGTGGCGGCAAAGGGATAAGGGCCGTAGTGCGGATAGTGTGCGGGAATGTCCGCTCCACCCTTACGGGCAGCATGCGCCACCTCTCGGTATTTCTTGGCCCTGGCCCGGAGGCTCTGCCGAGCTGGATCTCCCCAGTGCGCCACGGCAGCGCGAACCCAGAGGGCCAGCAGTATCAGGACGGCCGCTCCCGCCACCGCGACGTAGATCGTCCGAGCCCCGCTCGATTCCCAGTACTGGGCCGCGCCTCCCCAGTACACCGCGGCGCCAAAACCGATGACTGCAAGGGGGACCCCGGTCCTGAACCCGGCGTTGAACATCTGCTGTTCGTCGAGATGCCGAAGCCTCAGCATCGCGAGAACGGCCCTGTCGTCCAGAAAGTCGAAGTGAACGTCGCGACGCGCTTCGTCGGCCAGCTTGCGGGCGTCGGGAACCGCGGCGAGCACCTCACCGGGCACCAGCCGAGCGGGCTCCCCTCCCCTGCGGCCGATGAATTCCCACTCGTCGAGTTCGGCTGGTTCACTCACGTGCCGTTTCCTCCCGTGATGTCGTTTCTACGAGCTCGCCACGCGCCATGGCTATGCGGCCAGAGCAGCGTGGAAGGGCTTGGGCGACGCTCCGGGAGAGGGGCTCGGAGTGGGCGTCGGCGCGGGCTCCTCCGCCGGAGGCTGATATCCGGTCGTCCCACCGTTCTCGCCGCTGAACATCCGATGTAGGGCGCTCGCGAGACCCGTTCCCTTGATGGCGGCCGTGATCTGCTTGCCGCCCAGGGGGACGAGCTTCTCCGGAAGTCCGGAGATACCTAGTTTCTGGCCCAGCTTGAGCCCCCCGGCCAAAGTCTTGTTCGTCAGGCCCACGCTCAGGCCGTTGAGGAAGTTGTGACCGATCCCGTCCACGGCAGCGATGCCCCTGAAAGACCCCCAGGTCCCGAGCTTCCCGAGCGCCCTGAGCTTCGCCACTCCCTTGAGCCCGACCAGCGCTCGGAAGCCCTTGAGCGACCCCAGGCCGGGAAGAATACCGAGCGCGTCGGTGCCCAGTTTCAGCCAATCGACCTTCCCGCCCCGTACGGACATGTCGTACGCGTGGCCGGCCAGCGCCGCCGCGCTGGAGAGGACCGCGAGCGTGGCGAAGATGGGCACCAGGAACTGCAGCGGCGGGACAAACGCGCAGATGACCGCCAGCACTGAGAGGATCGCCGAGAGATTCGAGAACGTATCCGCCCAGTCGGCAAGCCAGTTCATGAATCCGCCGGGATCCCGGACGGCATCGTGGTGGACGATGTTCTTGATGTGCCGGGCCGCCCGGTCCCCGGCATCATCGAAGATATCCCGGGCGCCCTTCACGTCCTTGCGAGCCTGACCGATCCTGTGCAACGCCTCGTTCTGCTTCTTCTTCCAGCGCTCATATTCGGGCCTGTCTGCTTCCGGGATCTCGGTGACGAGGTACTTGTCCGTGTACTTCTTCACCTCGCGCTCGGCGAAGTCATGATCGTCCTTGGCCTCGCGGTAGTCCGCCAGCGCCTTGTCGGCCTTCTGCTGGGCCCGGTGCAGTTCCCCGGCGAACTCCTTGGACTCGCCGTCGGCCACCTTCTCGCCCAGCGCGTTGGCCGCCTCGTCGTACCTCTCGAACGCCTTCTTCAGCCGGTCACCGGCGCCGTCAGCCACCTCGTTGAAGGCACGCCCGGCGTCGCTGTCCCAGCCCTCCACCGACGACAGCGCTTTGATGACCTTGGCCTGTTCGTCAATCATCTCGGCCATCTTGCGCAATTTACGTCCGAGTTCGGCAACTTCGTGCGGATCGCCAGGAGTCGGGTCCTCGTCCCACAGGGGCGGCCAGTCGCCGGATCGCCTGCTCACTTCCCCCCCTTTCCCTTGGCCCCTGAGATGGCCTTCGCCAGCTCGTGATCGATCTCTTCGTACTTCTCGGCCGCGACAGAGGTCGCTTCGGCCAGCTTCTTGATTTCCTTCATGAGCTTCTTGCGTGTCTTCTTCCACGTGCTGCCGAAGTCGTCGAAGGCATCCTTCAGACCCCCGTGTCCCAGTGCGTCGTTGTATCCGTCAGCCGGATTTCCATGATGCTCGAACTCACGGTGGATCTTGCCCAGCGACCGCGAACAGTCCTTGATCAAGTCCAGGTCGTAAGCGGTTCTGTCACCCATTGATGAATTCCCCCATAGTGAACATGAGACACTGCTGCAAAATTCGCCCCGCAAGCAGCGAGGAAGGTGAGACGGGTTGTCCAGGAGCACCGACCGCACCACACGCAACCGCCTCGGCGTCACCCCGGACGCCGGTGCCTGGTGCACGATCGGCAGGATTCCCGAACCTCCCGCGGACGTGCACCGAGCTGCTGGTGGAGGGCGTCTGCGCCCGGCGTTCCTGAGGCCGCTCGGCATGGTCGGTGCCGTACTTGTCGCGCCGCTGATGCCTATTGCCATGCTGTTCAGCCTCCTTGCCTCCGGCGAGGAAGCACTCAAGCGCCTTCTGTCGACGAAGGAGGAACGTGAGCGTGCCCGCGCCGAGGACGTCGACGCCGAGCGGCGCGACAAGGCCATCGTCGAGCAGCGCCTCGACCAGACCTTCGACGGCGACTGGAACAAGGCAGCCGGCCAGTTCCTGCTGCACTGGTACAGCCATTCCTCCCACCACCAACGGTTCGTTCTGCTGACGGAGGGCCGCATCGTGCTGGCGGCACCGCCCAAACGGGTGTCCGTCCGCAGGGAGGACCGCATGCGCGTCGTGGCGGAGATTCCCGTCGGCGAGGCGACCATTGAGGACCCCCTGCCCTCGTACGACAATCGAAAGCTGCGTATCCGCTTCACGGACGGCTCCTGGCTGATCCTCACCACGGAGGAGCAGCGCAGTGAGCTCCACATGTACCTGATGCGCCATGCGCGGACCGAGGGAGTCAGCGGCGCCGACGCCTGAAACGGCGGTGCGATGGGACACGAGAGGTGCCCCATCGCACTCAGGCACTGCGGTGACCGCGGGCCTTAGCCCTTGCCCTTCACACCCCGAGCCAACTGGTCATCCAAGTCCTCGTACGCCTTGGCCGCGTCCTCAAGGAACTTGGCCATGCCCTTGAGGCCCTCGAGGGTGTCCTTCATGCCCTTGGTGAACTCCTTGAAGGAGTCGTCGAAGGCCTGGGAGCCCTTGCTGGTCGTGTAGCCGTCAGCGATCAGGCCGTCGATGTAGGTGTCGAGGCCGTGGAGCTTGTCCTCCATCTTCTCCTTCTCGTGGCCCAGTCGCTTGGCAGCGTGCCGCATCTTGTCGTATGTGATATCCGCGTCTTTGCCGCCGGCCATGTGGCGTCCTCCATACTCAACTCGCCGCAGGGCCAACCCCCGTGGCTCCTGATGCGGATGATGTGATCGTCCGCATTGAGCCAGCAGCTTACTTACGACGCTTGCAGCAGCACACCCCGGTTCTGTCACGAGCGGGCCCCGGTCCCGTCCGGGGCGGACAGGGCGGACGCCGCGGACAGGGCGGACAGGGCGGACACGGCGGAGGACGGCGTCCCGGGGTCCGGGCCGGCGTGCCCCGGATCCGCCGGGAGCCTCCAAGGTCCCCTCACACCGGCCGTTGCCTGCGGGAAGGGGTAAGCGGCTATCGTCGAGGTCACTGTGGCCCGCGTTCCGGAAGCGGCCTCAGGTGCCTGGGGAGGACGAGCGTGCGCCTGACTCTGACCGTCGTCGACCCGCTCGGCGGCGCCACCGCCGACGTGGTTCTTGATGCGGATCCTGAGTCCTCGGTGGGGGACATCGCCAAGGAACTGGCGGCGCACGTCGGGTACAGCGGCGGCGCGCAGATCATTCCGATCGGGCAGCACCAGGCGGCGCAGAGCGGCGCGCCCGTCGTCTACGTCGACGGGTATCCCGTCGATCCCGCGGCCACGATCGGCACCTCGCCGCTGCGTGAGGGTGCCGTCGTTAGCCTGCATGACCCCGCCGGCTGTCTGCCCGGCGAACCGACGGGGCTCGTCGAGCTGAGGGTCGCCGGCGGTCCGGCCGCGGGTGCCGTGCACCGGCTCGGGATCGGGCGGTACGACATCGGCGGCGGGACCTCCTCGTACATACGGATCGAGGACCCCGAGCTTGCGCAAAGGGCCCTGACGTTGTCAGTTGCAACGGACGGGACCTGCCGGGTCGCCGTGCACGGGGACAAGGAAGGTGTCGCGCTCGACGGCGAAGCCATCGCGACGCGCGACGACGACGAGTGGCCCCTCGGCAGTCAGGTCGCCGTTGGCAACACCCTCCTTGAGCTCGACCGGTACTCGCCTCCCAACGCCGCGCTCAAGTGGTCGGACGACGGGGCGGGACTCGACTACAACCGGCCGCCGCGGCTGCACCCGCCGGAGCGGGAGACGAAGTTCCGGCTGCCCAGCCCCGTACGGGATTACGAAGCCCGGCCGCTGCCCTGGCTGATGGCCCTGACGCCGCTGGTCGGCGCCGTCGTCTCGGTGATGATCTTCGGGCGCTGGTACTACCTGATCATGGCGCTGATGAGCCCGCTCATCATGTTCGCCAACTTCTTCATGGACAAGAAGCAGGGGCGCAAGTCCCATGCGAAGCAGGTCAAGGAGTACAAGGAGCACAAGGAGCGGATCGAGAAGGACGCCCAGGACGCGCTGGTCGCCGAGCGGCTCGACCGGCGTCAGGCCGTACCCGACCCGGCGACCGTGCTGTCGCTGGGCACCGGGCCCCGTACGCGGCTGTGGGAGCGGCGCCGGACCGACGCCGACCATCTGCTGCTGCGGGTCGGCAGCGGGCAGTTGCCCTCCGAGGTCGTCCTCGACGACCCGGAGCGGGACGACCACAAGCGCGAGGTCACCTGGACCATCGAGGACGCTCCGGTCGCCCTTCCGTTGAGCGAGCGCGGGGTCATCGGCATCGCGGGGCCCGGCGACTCGGCGCAGGCGCTGGGGCGTTGGGCCGTCGCGCAGACCGCCGTACTGCACAGCCCGCTCGACGTCCAGTTCTACGTGCTGACCGAGAACAGCGGCCGGGAGAGCTGGGACTGGGTGCGCTGGCTGCCGCACAGCCGGCCCGCCGGCGCCCAGGACGCCAACGTCCTCATCGGCACGGACGCCGAGACCGTCGGCGCCCGCATCGGCGAGCTGACCCAACTGCTCGACGCCCGCCAGAAGTCCGCCAAGCAGAACGGCAACAAGGCCTCCTTCAGCGACCCGGACATCATCGTCGTATGGGACGGTTCGCGTCGGCTGCGCTCCATGCCGGGTGTGGTGCGGCTGCTGCGCGAGGGCCCGGCGATGTGCATGTACGCGATCTGTCTGGACGCGGAGGAGCGGTTCCTGCCCGGCGAGTGCCAGGCCATCGTCATCGCGGAACCCAAGCCCGAGGAGCACCCGACCGCGCAGCAGTTCACCCAGGCCGCCCCGGCCGCCCCCGGTGGCTTCCCCTCCTTCCACGCCTGGCATGCCGCGGAGGCCGACGACGCGCACTCCGGCGTACAGAAAGCGCTCGAACTGCGGCTGCGGGTCCAGCAGACGGGCATCGCGCGGGTACGGAACGTACGGCCGGACTTCGTGTCCGCGGCCTGGTGCGCCCGGCTCTCACGCGCCCTGTCCCCCCTCCGCGACATCAGCGGCGAGACCGAGGACTCGGCGCTGCCCGGGTCGAGCCGACTGCTGGACGTGCTGCAGCTGGAGCCGCCGAGCAGCGACGCGATCACCGCGCGCTGGCGGATGGGCGGGCAGTCGACGATGGCGGTCATCGGTGAGTCGTACGACGGGCCGTTCGGCATCGACATGCGCCGTGACGGGCCGCACGGTCTGATCGCCGGTACGACGGGTTCCGGTAAGTCGGAGCTGCTGCAGACCATCGTGGCGTCGCTGGCCGTGGCCAACACGCCGGAGAACATGACCTTCGTCCTCGTCGACTACAAGGGCGGCTCGGCGTTCAAGGACTGTGTGAAGCTCCCGCACACCGTCGGCATGGTCACCGACCTCGACGCGCATCTCGTGGAGCGGGCTCTCGAATCGCTGGGCGCCGAGCTCAAGCGACGCGAGCACATCCTCGCCGCCGCCGACGCCAAGGACATCGAGGACTACCAGGACCTCGTACGCCGTGATCCCTCGCACGCTCCCGTACCCCGACTCCTCATCGTCATCGACGAGTTCGCCTCGATGGTGCGCGACCTGCCCGACTTCGTGAGCGGTCTGGTCAACATCGCCCAGCGAGGCCGTTCCCTCGGCATCCACCTGCTGCTGGCCACCCAGCGCCCGAGCGGCGTCGTGTCCCCGGAGATCCGCGCCAACACCAACCTCCGTATCGCCCTGCGCGTCACCGACGGCGGCGAGTCCACCGACGTCATCGACTCCCCCGAGGCCGGGCACATCTCCAAGAGCACGCCGGGCCGGGCGTACGTCCGTCTCGGGCACGCCTCGCTGGTGCCGTTCCAGTCGGGCCGCGTCGGTGGCCGCCGCCCTGGTGCCGCCGATCCGGCGGCGCTCGCCCCCTGGGCGGGGCCGCTCGGGTGGGAGGACCTCGGGCGGGCCGCGCTGGAGAAGCCGAAGGCCGAGGCGCGCGAGCAGGAGGAGATCACCGACCTGAAGGTGCTGGTGGACGCCGTACGCGAGGCCAACCAGGTCCTCGGCATCCCCGCCCAGCACAGCCCCTGGCTGCCCGCGCTCTCCGAAACGCTGCTGCTCGACGAGATCCAGCTGCCCGCCTTCGCGGGCGGCCCGGGCAAGCTGCCGCCCGCGCCGTACGGGGTCGAGGACCTGCCCGCCGACCAGGCGCGCCGCCCGGTCGTCGTGGACTTCGCCTCCTTCGGGCACCTCCTCATCGGCGGTGCGCCACGCAGTGGCCGCTCGCAGGTCCTGCGGACCCTCGCGGGCTCGCTGGCCCGTACGCACTCCGCGGCGGACGTGCACCTCTACGGCATCGACTGCGGCAACGGCGCCCTGAACGCGCTGACCCGGCTGCCGCACTGCGGCGCGGTCGTCAGCCGCAACCAGACCGAGCGCGTCGTCCGCCTCATCGCCCGCCTCAAGGGTGAACTCACCCGCCGCCAGGACCTGTTGGCCGACAAGGGCTTCGCCGACATCGGCGAGCAGCGGGCCGCCGTACCGGAGGACGAGCGGCTGCCGCACATCGTCGTACTGCTCGACCGGTGGGAGGGCTGGCTGCCGACCCTCGGCGAGTACGACCACGGTGATCTGACCGACCAGCTGACCGCCATGATGCGGGAGGGCGCGAGTGCCGGCCTGCACATGGTGATGACCGGTGACCGCCAGATCCTCTCCTCCCGCATCGGCTCGCTCACCGAGGACAAGTACGCGCTGCGGCTCGCCGACCGTTCGGACTTCTCCCTCATCGGCATCAACGCCCGCAAGGTCCCCGAGGAGATCCCGCCGGGCCGCGGCTATCGCAACGAACACGGCACCGAGACCCAGTTCGCCCTGCTGACCGAGGATGCCACGGGTCAGGGCCAGGCGGCGGCGATCGGGGCGATCGGCGAGGCCGCGACGGCCCGCGACGCGCAACTGCCGCGTAGCCGACGCCCGTTCCGCGTCGACGTGCTGCCCACCCGGATCGGCTTCACCGACGCCTGGGAGATGCGCGACGTGGAGGCGTCGCGCTCCAAGCTGTGGAGCCTGGTCGGCATCGGCGGCGACGACATCATGGGCTTCGGGCCCGACCTCGCGCAGGGTGTGCCGACGTTCGTCGTCGCGGGACCGGCCAAGTCCGGCCGCAGTACGACGCTGATGAACATGGCCCGCTCCTATCTGGCACAGGGCGTACGTCTCGTCATCGCCGCGCCCCGACCGTCACCGCTCCGCGAACTGGACGGCCAAGAAGGCGTGTTGAAGGTCTTCGACGAGGACGACATCGAGAGCGACGACCTCAGGGAGGCCATCGACTCGGCCACGCCCGAGGAGCCGATCGTGGTCCTGGTGGACGACGGCGAGGTCCTTGAGGACTGCGACGCCGAGACCGTCTTCAAGCGGATCGTGCAGCGCGGCGGCGAGCGCGGGCTCGGCCTCGTCATCGCCGGCGACGAGGAAGACGTGTGCAGCGGCTTCTCCGGCTGGCAGGTCGAGATGAAGAAGGGCCGCCGCGGCATCCTGCTCTCCCCGCAGGACTCCTCGGCGGGCGAGCTGATCGGCATCCGTACGACACGGAGCATGGTCGGTGGGCCGGTCGCACCCGGCAAGGGGCTGTTGCACCTCGGCGACGGGGAACCGCTGACCGTCACGACACCGATGTAGACCGAGGTAGACCGCCGTAGTACGCGGAGGACCCGTGCGGCCCCGGCAACTCCGTGGCCGGGGCCGCACGGCCGTGTTCAGACCGCGGGCAGCGCGTAGATCTCGTATCCGTGCGTCACCAGCAGGCGGTTGCCGGAGATGGCGACCAGCCAGGGTTCGCCCGGCGTCTTGCTGTCGTTGTACACCCAGCGCGTTTCGCCGGTCTTCGCCTCCATGGCGAAGATGCCGCCGCTGTCCATGTAGGACGCGCCGTACAGCGTCTTTCCGGCGCGCAGGAACGTCGTGGGCGCGTCACCGTCCCCGGGGTCCTCGTTGAGCCAGATCCTCTTGCCCGTCCTCACATGGACGGCCCACACACCGCGGTCGTAGTCGTGGGCGTAGAGAACATCGTCGATGACCGTCGGATTGTCGAAGCCGCGGCGGCCGTTGGGCGACAGGGTCCAGGCGGTCCTGCCGGTCTCCACGTCGACCGCCGTGAGCTGCTCGCCCGGCAGGAACACGAGTCCGGCGGCCACGGTGGGCGTCCAGCTCCAGTCGTCGCCGATCTTCTTGGTCCACAGCTGGTTGCCGGTGGCGGTGTCGCGCACGGTGAGGTTGTACTTGGAGTCGGCGTACACCAGGTGCTTTCCCGAGACCGACGCCTCGACGTCCCAGTTCTCGGTACCCCAGTCGCGCATCCGGACCCACACCGTCTTGCGGGTGGTGTGGCTGATCGCGGCGACACCCTTGCGGTAATTGGTGGCGCTCTTCGCGTCGTTCAGGTCCGTCACCGAGACATAGACGTGCTGGTCGTCGATGGCCGAGGAAGCGGCGACGGGAGGGGGCGGGGGCCGCCGCCGTGCCGAGCTGGAAGGTGCCGGGGATCGGGGTGCCGTATGCGGGCGCGGGCGTGCAGCCTGCCGGCATCGAAGGCGGCGGTCCGAAGACCGGGGCAGGAGCAGGAGCCGGACCCAGAGCAGGACCCGGACCAGGAGCAGGACCCGGACCAGGAGCAGGACCAGGAGCCGGGGTCGGGGCCGGATCGGCCGGTGCGTCCAGGTCCAGAATGCTCGCCGCGTGCGTCGCGATCGTCGAAGCCACCGCCGAGGGGAGCCAGTTCGTCAGTACGGTCCCGACGCCGCCCGGCGCCAGCGCCGCCACGATCTCCGCCGGGGCGGGCCGCTGGGCCGGGTCCTTCAGCAGACAGGCCCGGATCAGGCCGAGCAGGGACTGCGGTACGCCGCTGACGTCGGGTTCGCCGTGGACGATCTGGTAGAGCATGGCCGCGTGGGAGGCCGCGTCGTCGCCGAACGCGTTGCGCCCGGTCGCCGCGAACGCCAGGACGGCGCCGAGGGAGAAGACGTCTCCCGGCGTTGCGACATCACGGCCCAGGGCTTGCTCCGGGGGCATGTAGCCGGGCGAGCCGACCACAACTCCCGTCTGCGTCATACGGTTTCCGTCCACCGCCCGCGCGATGCCGAAGTCGATGACCCGGGGACCGTCCGCCGCCAGCAGGACGTTCGACGGCTTGAGGTCACGGTGGATGAGGCCTGCCGCGTGGATCTCCTGGAGGGCGGCGGCGAGTCCCGCACCCAGTGCGCGGACCGTGTGTTCGGGGAGGGCTCCATGGGCGTCCACCACGTCGGTGAGGTCGGGGCCGAGCACGTACGACGTCGCCAGCCAGGGCAGCGCCGCCGTCGGGTCGGCGTCGACCACCGGGGCGGTGTAGCGGCCCGAGACCGCCCGCGCCGTCTCGACCTCGTACTCGAAGCGACGGCGGAAGTCGGCGTCCGCCGCGAGGTCCGGGCGGACGACCTTCACCGCGACCGTGCGTCCGCCGGGCGAACGGGCCAGGTACACGCGGCCCATGCCGCCCGCACCCAGTCTTCGCAGCAACCGGTAGCTGCCCAACTCCCTTGGATCGTCCGGCTGCAGTGTCTGCACGGTCGGGCCCTCCCCCTTGTCCGCGTTCCGTCCGGCTTTCCGGTGCGCGCGGTCGGCGTGATGGTGTTCGCTATCGCAGACACAGTAGTGACGGCCGGGACCGACGAGGAGGGCAGGTCAGGTGAGTGGTTCGACGAAGCGGAGGCGGAGGCGACAGCGGGCGGCGGGGCCCTCTCTCGGGTACGACCACGCGCCCGGCCGGAAGGCCGCGGCACCCGAACGGCGCTGGAAGCGTGCGCGGGCCTTGGGCTTCGCCTGCCTGGTCCTCCTGATCGGCGTGGGTGTCGTGAGCGCGCTCGTTGTGGGGCCGCTCGCGTGGGCCGGTGACCTCTGGCACGAGGTCGCACCGGGCTGGCCGGGCGGTGGTTACGGCTTCGCCGTCTCGGCCGGGCTGCTTTTCCCGGCCTCGCTGCTCCTCTTCGGGGCGCCGCTGACGCGGGTGAAGTGGAAGACGGACAAGGTTCGTTCGCTGCCGTGGGCCGGGCTGTCCCTACCCGGCGCGGCACTGGCCGTCATCATCTCGGCCGTCGCCATGCAGACCTGGCATCCCAAGCGCAGTCACCGGTACGGCCTTTGCTCGTCGGTGGGCGAGTACTGCTGGATCAGCGGTCGCTACCCGTACGTCTCCCTCGTGGGCCTGGCCGCGACCGTCGTCGGCACGGCGCTGCTGATCACGGCCTACGGCTTGTACGACAAGCGGCGCCGAGCAGCTGAACCGGCGGCTACTCGACCTTCGACATCCGAGCCACCGGATCCCCCGCGTCCGAGTTGTCCGTCTCGTACGTGAGGTCGGCGCCGGCGGGAGTCAGCCGGACCTCGTGCTCGCCCTTCGTGCAGACGTCGCGGTTGGACTTCTTGGCCACGCTCGTGGCGACGAGGCGGGTCTTGGTGACCTGCTTCAGGATGAGTACGTCGTCGCAGATGCCGCCGATCTGGTCGGTCTGGCGGAAGGTGCCCAACTCCTTGCCCACGGCGGCCTGGTGGACGGTGACGCGGAAGGTGCCCATCGGGAGGGCGCCGTTGAGGGCCAGGCCGTCACCCTCCCAGGTGCCGATGTAGGAAGCGGGGACCGCGGACGGCTGCCCGGCGCCGGGGCTGCTCGCCGTGGCCGAGGGATGGGCGCCGCCCGCCGAACTGCCCTCGTCCTGCGACCCGCTGTCGCCGCCCGGCATGAGGTCGAACAGGAACGCCGAGCCCACCGTCACCGCCGCCAGCGCACCCGCGACGGCCAGCGCGACGGTGCAACTCATCCTGCGGCCACGGCCGTTCGTCCCGGGGGCGGAGGTCGCCGCCATACTGACGGAGACCTTGGCGGGCTGACCGGCCGACGCGGGCACGGCGTCCCGCGGCCCGCTCCCCGCCTCTCGCTGCTCCGGCACGTACGTGGGAGCGGGCGGCATGGTGGGCGGCGGCCCGAACCCCGCCGGTGGCGGTCCGAACGCCCCTCCGGCCACCGGAACCACACCTCCGGAACCAGTCCCCACCGACGGACTGCTGAACCCCACCGGCCCCGAGGGCGCCCCCTCCGTCGCCTCCAGGTTCAGCAGCTGTACGGCGCTGCGGCTCACCTGCTCCACCAGGGCTCCCGGCAGCCACCCCGCCGTCACCAGGCGGGCCGCTCCCTGCGGGGCGAGGCGAGCGGCCACCTCGTCCGGAGCCGGCCGCGCACCCGGGTCCTTCGCCAGGCACGCCGCCACCAGTGCGCGCAACTCCCCTTTCAGGGCGCCCAATCGGGGCTCCTCGTGCACGACCTTGTAGAGGAGGGAGGCGGAGGAGTCACCGGGGAAGGGCGGCTCGCCCGTGGCGGCGTACACGAGGACCGCGCCCAGCGAGAAGATGTCCGCCGCCCCCGTGGCTCCCTTGCCGAGGATCTGCTCGGGCGACATGTAGCCGGGGGAGCCGACGGAGACGCCGGTGGAGGTCAGGGACGCCGTGCCGTCCGTGGCGCGGGCGATACCGAAGTCGATGAGGAGGGGGCCGTCGAGGGTGAGCAGGACGTTCGACGGCTTCACGTCGCGGTGGACCAGGCCGAGCGCGTGGACCGCCGAGAGCGCCTCGGCCAGGCCCGCGCCGAGGACGCGTACCGAATGCCCGGGGAGTGGACCGCCGCCGTCCGCGACGGCGGCGGTGAGCGAGGGACCGGCCGCGTACGCCGTGGCGACCCAGGGGACCGACGCGTCCGGGTCCGCGTCCAGGACCGGAGCCGTCCACGCGCCGCCCACCCGCCGCGCGGCGTCGACCTCGCGACGGAAGCGGGCGCGGAACTCCTCGTCCAGCGCGAAGTGCGGGTGCACGATCTTGACGGCGACCGTGCGGCCGCCCGCGCTGCGCCCCAGGTACACCCGCCCCATACCGCCGGAGCCCAGCCGGCCGAGCAGCCGGTAGGGCCCCACGGCGGTGGGTTCGTCGACTCCGAGCGGCTGCATCGCGCCCACAGCTCATCCCTCCCCCGTACGCACCGAACGCACTGCCCAGCAGCGTAGTGCGGTACGCGTCCCGAGCCTCAGGACTCCAGCAGTCGTACGTCCACGTCCGTCGGGAACCCGGTGGTCGCGCCGACCCTGCGGGCGAACTCCCGTACGGCCTCCAGCTGTGGGCCGCCGAAGCGGAAGTCGAGCGTGGTGAAGTACCGCTCGAGGACCTGCTCGTCGAAGGCCTCCCAACGGGCCGCCTGCTCGGCGACCTTGCCGACCTCGTCGAGGGAGAGGTCCCGGGAGGCGAGGAAGGCCTCGTGGGCCTTGCGGGTGACGACCGGCTCGCGCTCCAGGTAGTCGCGCCGGGCGGCCCACACCGCGAAGACGAACGGCAGGCCCGTCCACTCCTTCCACAGGGAGCCGAGGTCGTGCACCTCCAGACCGAACTTCGGACCGTCGAGGAGGTTGGCGCGCAGGGCCGCGTCTCCGATGAGGACGGCGGCGTCGGCCTCCTGCATCATCAGGCTGAGATCGGGCGGGCAGGTGTAGTACGACGGCTGGACGCCGATCCTCTCGGCCAGCAGCAGCTGGGCGAGGCGTACGGAGGTGCGCGAGGTCGAGCCGAGCGCGACCCGGGCGCCGTCCAGCTGATCCAGTGGGACCTGCGAGACGATCACGCAGGACATCACCGGGCCGTCGCAGCCGACCGCGATGTCCGGGAAGGCGACCAGCTCATCGGCGTGCTTGAGGAACTCGACTAGCGTGATGGGCCCGATGTCGAGGTCTCCCCGCACCAGCTTCTCGCTGAGCTTCTCCGGGGTGTCCTTGGTGAGCTCGAAGTCGAGGAGCGTGCCCGTTCTCGCGAGCCCCCAGTACAGGGGCAGGCAGTTCAGGAACTGGATGTGGCCGACGCGCGGCCGGTTGCGAGAATTGTCCACATCGCGAGGCTAGCCCCCATGAGGTACGGTGCAGGCTCCAGGGTGCCGGAGTGCCTTTGCAAACCGTCCTGACCGCTTGTGTCAACCCTTGTGACACCCATGTGAAGCCGCCGCGTCAACCCCTACCCGGCCGGGCTCAAACATCCGGGTGACGTGATCTTTCCCTCTATTGCTTTCGGCTGCCTGCGTGCTAGGCTCGCCGCAAGTTGCAGTTTGGTTTCCCTTGCAGTACAGAGCCTGCGGAGCATGTAACCGCGGGCTCTCGTCGTTTTCAGACGTATGCAGTTGTTTTTACAATCGCAGGTTCTGGAGCAGGGCAACCCTTTGGGCCCAAGGAGGGCTTATGGCTACCGGAACCGTGAAGTGGTTCAACGCCGAAAAGGGCTTTGGTTTCATCGCCCAGGAAGGCGGCGGCCCGGACGTCTTCGTCCACTACTCCGCGATCAACGCGAGCGGATTCCGCTCTCTCGAAGAGAACCAGGCGGTTTCCTTCGACGTCACGCAGGGTCCGAAGGGCCCGCAGGCGGAGAACGTCACCCCGGTCTAAGTCTGCGGGCTTCATGAGCCCAATGCTTTGACCCGGAACGGATCGCAGTACCCAAGGAGCCCCGCGCCAGCCGGTCGTGGGGCTCCTGCCTTTGCGCTCACAGATGCCGCATCACCACCACGAACGTCGCCCCTGGCGCCAGCGCCTCGTACGTACGTGTGCGGCACATCCCCGCGATACGCCACGCAGTCGCCGGGCCCCCAGCTCGACGCTCTCGCCCCACGGGCCCGCGGCCGGCCGCCCGGTGCTGACGATCAGATGCTCCACCGTTCCCGGAATGTGCGGGTCCGATTCCCGGGCCGAACCGGGTGCCACCCGCAGGTGGTAGGGGTCGGGCCGTCGGGCGGACTGGCCGACAGCAGCGTGGCGGCCTAGGCGGCCTGCTCGGGCCGCATTCAGGCTCGCCATCGCGGACGTCATCGGCCGTGGATGCGTTGCCCGCCTGGTCGGCGCCCCTCGTCACCGACGAGACGGTCGCCTTCGCCCTCGCCCAGCCCGACCCCGCCCGGCGCGGGGCCGCCTTCTGGGTCTCCGGGCTCGGCCTCTACGCCGCCGGGAGCGCCTGGGCGACACCCGGAGGTACGGGCTCGACGCAGCGTTCGCCGCGGTGCTGGTGCTGGTGGTGCTGGTGCTGTCCGCGCTGCGGGAGGGCGCGGGCGTACGGCGCGCCGCGCTCGCCGGAGCGGCGGTGGCCCTTGCCGCGAAGCCCCTCGTCCCCGAGCGGTACCCGGTTGGCCTACTTCGCGTACAGGCTCTCGATCTCCTTGCTGAAGTCCCGTTCGATGGCCGTCCTCCTGAGTTTCATGGAGGGGGTGAGGTGGCCGGCCTGTTCGGTGAAGTCCACCGGGAGGACGGCGAAGCGGCGGATGGACTCGGGGCGGGAGACGAGTTTGTTGGCCTCGTCGAGGGCGCGCTGCAGGACGGACAGCAACTCGGCGTCGTCCACGAGAAGTTCGGCGGGGACCGCGTGTTTGCCGTTCATCTGGCGCCAGTGGGTGATGCCCTCGGGATCGAGGGTGATGAGGGCGGAGACGTACGGCCGGCGGTCGCCGACGACGATGCACTGGGAGATGAGGGGGTGGGAGCGGAGCCAGTCCTCCAGGGGCGCCGGGGCGACGTTCTTGCCGCCCGCGGTGATCAGGATCTCCTTCTTGCGGCCGGTGATGGTCAGATAGCCCCCGTCGTCCAGCTCGCCGATGTCGCCGCTCGCGAACCAGCCGTCCGGCGCGGCGTCGACGACACCGCCCGCGCGCGGATCCCAGTACCCGCGGAAGATCTGCCCGCCGCTCAGCAGGATCTCCCCGTCGGCCGCGATCCGCACCCGGGTGCCCGGCAGGGGCCAGCCCACCGTTCCCAGCCGGGGTTTCAGCGGCGGCGTGACGGTCGCGGCCGCGGTGGACTCCGTCAGCCCGTATCCCTCGAAGATCTCGATGCCGGCGCCCGCGTAGAAGGCGGCGAGACGGCGGCCGAGCGGGGAGCCGCCGCAGATGGCGTAACGGACCCTGCCGCCCAGGGCGTTGCGGATACGGCGGTAGACGAGGGGGTCGTAGAGGGCGCGGGCCGCCCGGAGTCTGCGGCTCGGGCCCGGCCCCGTGCCGTGCTGCCGGGCCTCGACCGCCTCCCCGAAGCGGCGCGCTATGCCCGCCGCCCGGTCGAAGGAGGAGCCGCGGCCCATCCGTTCGGCCGTCGCGCGGCCGGTGTTGAAGACCTTCTCCAGGACATACGGGATGGCCAGCAGGAAGGTCGGTTTGAAGGAGGCCAGGTCCGCGAGGAGGTCATCGGTCTGGAGGCTCGGCGCGTGGCCCAGCTTCACCCGGGCGCGCAGACAGGCGACGGCGACCATCCGGCCGAAGACGTGCGAGAGGGGCAGGAAGAGAAGCGTGGAGGCCGGGTCCTTGGTACGGGACTTGAAGATCGGGTAGAGCAGCTCCACGGCGTTGTCGACCTCGGCGAAGAAGTTGCCGTGGGTGAGGACACAGCCCTTCGGGCGGCCTGTCGTGCCCGAGGTGTAGATGAGGGTGGCGAGCGTGTCGGGACCCAACACCCCGCGCCGTACGGCGACTTCCTGGTCCGGGACGCTCTGGCCGAGTTCCGCGAGGCGCTCGAGATGGCCCTTCTCGAAGACCCACACGTGGTGCAGGTCGGGGATCCGGTCGCGCTCCGGGCCGAGCGCGGCGGCCTGTTCCACGGACTCCACAGCGAGCGCGACGGCGCCCGAGTCCTGGAGGATCCAGCGGGTCTGGAAGACGGAGGAGGTGGGGTACACCGGCACGGTGACCAGTCCCGCGGCCCAGGCGGCGAAGTCGAGGAGCGTCCACTCGTACGTCGTCCGCGCCATGATGGCGATGCGGTCGCCCGGGGCCAGGCCCTCCGCGATCAGCCCCTTCGCCACCGCCTGCACCTGCGCGGCGAACTCGGCCGCGCTCACGTCCGTCCAGCCGCCGTCGGGCGCCGCCGTCTTGCGGCTGAGCACCGCCTCGTGCGGGGCCGCGCTCGCGTTGTCGAACGGGATGTCCGCGAGGGAACCGTGTGTCACTTGCGCGACCAGCGGGGGTACGGCGACCTCGCGCACGACTCCGTCCAGCCGCCTGATCTCGGGCTCCGCGAGGGCGGGTTCGGGGGCGAGGGAGTACGGGCTGGACACGGGGCGGCTCCTTGTCGGCCGGGGCGAGCGCGAGCGCGCGAATCCTCATACGGCCCTGGAGGGTGGGGGGTTCACGGAGGCGCGTGGGCAACCAGGTGAGACCGGGATCGTACGGCGCGTGCGTGTGGGGTTTGTGGGGCTTTGGGGCGGGCGCGGTGCGGGTTACCCGGGGTATGGGAAGTTTCTTTCGCCCCCCCGCCCCTACCCGTCCCGTATCTGGAGGCTCCGCCCCCAGACCCCGTATCGCGCTCCGCGCTCGTCCTCAAACGCCGGACGGGCTGGATCTACTTACCGCGGGTAACCTTACTCTGGAGTAATGCGTACCCACACCCTCGCCGCGCCTCCCGCTCTCAGCCCCCTCCTCGCCCGGGGCGCGCTTCTGTCTCCTCTCAAGCGGGGTCGCCCGGACGTCCCCGTCCCCGCGACCCGGCTCGTCCTCCCGGGCGTGCGTGTCGATCTCGCGCGGCTCGCCGCCTACGAGCGGGCGTGCGGGTTCGCTACGGGGGCCGACGCGTTGCCGATCACGTATCCGCATGTGCTCGGGTTTCCGCTGGCCATGCGGATCATGGCCGGGCGTACGTTTCCGCTGCCGCTGCTGGGGCTGGTGCACACCTCGGTCGAGGTCACGCAGTGGAGAGAGCCGGCCGCCACCGCGGAGTACGAACTCTGCGTGTACGTCGATGGGTTCGCCCCGCACCGGCGGGGCACCGAGGCCACCGTCGTGACCGAGGCGCGGGCCGACGACGAGGTCGTATGGGAGTCGAGGAGTACGTATCTCGCGCGGCACAAGCACAGCGACCGGCGGGAACGGCAGGAGCGGCAGGAGCGGCAGGAGCGGCAGGAGCGAGAATCCCAGACCGAAGACCCCGGCTCCCGGCGCACACCGCTCCCCGGCCTCGCCGAATGGCGGCTGGGTGGAGACGTCGGGCGGCGGTACGGGGCCGCCTCCGGGGACCGTAATCCCATTCACCTGTACCCCCTCACCGCCCGGCTCTTCGGCTTCCCGCGTGCCATCGCGCACGGCATGTGGACCGTCGCACGCTGCCTCGCCGAGTACGGTCCCCGGGGCGCGGTGACCGTGCGCGCCGAGTTCAAGGCGCCGGTTCTGCTGCCGGGGACGGTCACGTACGCCGCCGAGGGGCCCGCCTTTGAACTCCGCGGTGGGGACCGCGTCCACCTCACGGGCGAAGTCCGGCCTCTGCGCGCGGACAGGTGACCAGAGGAAGTGAACAACGGGGGAACACTTCATGGCGCAGGCCTCGCGGCGACAGGGCCGTGATCATCAACCCGCAGGTCCGGCAGGTGGATCGAGAAAGCTCTCACAGCCCACGCCCAGTCCCCCAAGCTCCTTTCAAGCCACCCCTCATCCCACCCTCAGACATCCTCCCTAGCCTCGGCTCACTCCCCGGACCCCCGCCTGGAAGGGCTTCTGAGCCATGCCGCCCAGACGTATCGCCGTAATCGCCGACTCGGACACCCGCTGGAAGTGGGGTGCGTCGGTCGCACGGCAGATCGCTCCCGAGCACGCGCTCGACGCCGTCTTCCTGCGGACCCGGGCCACCCCGACGGAGCGCCAGCTCGCGGAGATCGGCATCGAGCCCGACACCCGGCGCGAGGTCACGGCGGCCGAGCTGGTCGACGACGAGGCGCTCGGCGAGGCCGATGCGGTCGTCATGGCCACGGTCGGCGGTACGACGCTGGCGCTCACCCACAGCCTGGGGATCGCGTGGCAGGGGCGCGAGCGGCGGCCGGTCACCGTCACGGGGTACGTCGGAGTCGTCTACGAGAAGATGGTCGACGGGCTTCTCACCCGGGCCGGCACCGATGTCGTGCTCGCCAACAGCGCGTACGACGCGGAGCGCTTCCGCAGCGCCTTCGCGAGCGTGGGGGTCGATCCGGAGACGGTGGTGGAGTGCGCGCTGCCGTTCCTCGGCGGTGAGCCGTACGCGCCCTGTGCCGACCGGCCCTTCACGCTCACCTTCGCCGTCCAGCCGTCCGTGCCCAAGGGCCGGGAGGCCCGGCTCCAGCTACTGGAACGCGCCGCCGCGCACGCCCGGCGGTATCCCGACCGTCTCGTGCTGATCAAGCTGCGGAGTCTGCCGGGCGAGCACACGACGCACGTCGAGGCGAACCCGTATCAAGTGCTCGTCGAGGAGCTGGCCGAGCCCGCGCCCGGCAACCTTCAGCTCGTCTACGGCAACATGGCCGAAGTCCTCGACCGTACCGACCTGTTGGTGACCGTGAGTTCCACGGCCGCGCTCGAGTCGATGCACCGGGGGATCCCGACCGCGATCCTCACCGACTTCGGGGTCCGGGAGGCGCACGGCAATCACTACTTCGTGCACTCCGGGTGTCTGGCCTCCTGGGACGATCTGGACGCGGGGGCGTTGCCGCGGCCCGATCCGGTGTGGGCGGGGCGGCAGGGCATCGGCAAGAGTGATCCGTACGGGGCGGCGCGGGCGCGGCTTGCCGTGCTGCGGGGTGGGGTGTTGCCTCCGCTGCGGCCGTACTACTCGCCGCGGCGGGCCGGGGCGTATCTCGGGGGGATCCTGGAGCGGAACGGGTTCGACGAGGAGGGGCGGCCCCTGGTCGTTTCCCTGGGCGGGGGCGCGGGGTCCGTCCGGGCGGTGGTCCGGCGGGTCGCGCGCAGTGGCGCCAAGTCCCTCTACCGCGTGGGCCGCGAGCGCGTCGCCCCCACCCTCCGCCGCTGGGGGGCGGCCTGAGGACACCGATGTCTCTCGCCCCCTCCGCCCTTGGGGGCTCCGCCCCCAAACCCCCGCTCCTCAAACGCCGGAGGGGCTGAAAGTCTTTAGCCCGTCCGGCGTTTGTGGTCGAGCGCGAAGCGC